>JBIQMB010000078.1:0-9719 GCA_044463745.1 Chitinophagaceae bacterium
GGTTTACCGGGTGTCCGGATCTTTTGAATTTCTAACAAGATTTTTTTGAAATACGGATTTTGTGCTTCCTGAATGGCTTCTTCGATATACTTATTCTGGCTATTATCTATCGGTTTGTAAAATAGTTGAATGCTTAAGTCTAATAATCTTCTATATATTTCTCCATTAAATTTATTCTGAAAATAGTTAAATAATTCTTTTAAAGAATATGAATAAATATTTGGTGAGCCTGATTGATATTTTTTGATCAGGATATCTGTCATAGATTTTATCATTAGATAATCCAGATAACTCCGGGACTCAGCAAGATCTTTAATTTGATAGTTTAAGGCGGGAGTAATGGTGTCAAGTTCTGTGAAAAATCTAACCTGTTCATTGCGGGTTAAAGAATCCGCTTTGATATGAAGGTTTAACTCAAGGGAGTTGTAGGTTTCAAATAAAGATTGGGCAGAATGATCTAATTGGAGCCTGCTTGATACACCTCTTCCAATTTTTCTTTCAAACCTTTTGATAATTTGGAGTTTTTCATTCAAAAGAGAATCCATCTTTTCTTTTCTGTATTTATTAAAAGAATACCAATTTTTCCCCTGGAATCGCAGCAATTCCTCTCTACTAAATGAAATATCCGCCACTTGTTGGATCTCATATTGGCACATAAACCTGGCGCTTCCATTTCCTGAAAATTTGATAGTATCCCTTGCAATTAAACAATGAATACTATCTCCCGGCTCTATAAGAAATAACTTAATGATGTTTCTATTATTCGGAGTTTCCGAATGATAAAGAGATATATAATAAGGCTTTTCAATTGGTGGTAAATTAAAATCAAAGTTTCCATCTTTGGAAAGCACAGTAAATTTTACAGCATCTCTGTTATGCCTAAAATTGGAGTAATAAGGATACAATATTACTCTGACCGTATCTTCATTACCGTTTAATATTGTCCCCCTAATATGAATTGGGAGTAGATCATTTTTGTCATTTTGGATTGAAGAGCTTACTGCTGAACAAATAATTATTGAACTAAATAGTACTATTGTTAATAAGACTGGTTTCATTGGAAATCAAATAATTAAAAAGGTTTGTTTTTGATGGTAAATAATTTTAGTCTATCGGGGATTTTGTTGTATTCCGCTTAACCTGATTTCATCAGGAGGTATCGGGTAAACATATCTGTCATCATCAGGAGGAAGTGTATAAATTTCGCCGTTTAATTCCCGCCTGATTGTAACAGCATATTCCGGATCTTGATTAAGCCTCCTTAAATCCTGCCAGCGAAGATTAGCGTTAAAGGGAAGCTCTTTTCTTCTCTCGGTTAATATTATTTTAATTGCTTCGTTCATGTTGGACGCTGTTAATGGAATAAAGGTTCCAACTGCCCATCTTTTCCGAAGAAGTGTATTCAGATCATTCATTGCCTCTGTTGTATTCCCCAATCTGGCATAACACTCCGCACGAATCAGATATATTTCATTGATCGAAATTCCAGAAAATGTCGCTCCGGTACCCGTATAATTTCCCCGGAAGGTAATTCCCGCGGGTCTTGAAAAATAAAATACAGTTCTACGAAGATCATCCGCGTGGTATGATTGATACAGAACCGTATCTACTAGCGAAGGATAGCCACCAATTCCATAAGACAATGAATTACTGTAAAATACAACTTCCTTGTTGTCTGCCTGATAATTAGGCATCGTAAAAGTAGGGGATGTATTAATGGTGTTAAAGTCAATCAGATCATTATATACCGAAAGCACATCACCTGCATGCAGTAACGCTTTATCGTAATCCTGCATAGATAGGTAAACTCTTGATAACAAGGCATCAACAGATAACTTTGACGGGCGGGTTTTATAAAGGGCATTCTCCGGTAATAATTTTTTTGCTTCGTTCAAATCAGTTAAGATTTGATTATACGTTTGTTCCAAAGAGTTCCTGATGGAAACGATATTTACATCAGACGACAATCTTAAAGGAATGCCCAAATAATTTGCCACGGTATTCTTATTGTAAGGTTCTGCGAAAAGTTGTGCAAGGTCATAAGATGCATTAGCACGGTAAAAGAGAGCGCTTCCTCTTATATTGTTCCATTGCAGAATGTCTGATGGGGATGGCTTTATTTTTTTTAATCCATCTAAAGCAATATTCGCATATTCTATCGCTTGATAGCAGGCTAGCCAGTCGGTACTCGAGCTACCTTCAAAAATATCTTTTGCCCATAGATATGCATTCCTTGCCTGTTTGGACGGAACGGATTGCCAGGTAGCAAAGGGTGTATAATAGTTGTCGGAACCAACAGTACCAAGAGCCGGACTATTCTTATTCATTACATTATCATTATCAAGTACAGCCTGTAAGTCAGCCAGCGTTGAAGGAACTACATCGGCTTTGTCAGATTTTGCATCCAACCAGGCAGTTTGCTTTTCACAAGCGATAAAACCTACTGCCATTACGAATAGTAAAATAGAATTTTTCATTTTTTATAATATTAAAAGCCTAACCTAAGGCCAATGGAGAATGATTTAGGATTTGGATAGATACGGCCAAAACTTCCATTATCTAAAAAGTCAGGATCAATACCTTGTTTATTGGCACTCCATAAAATTCCAAGATTATTTAAGTAAGCGTATATCTGAATATCTCTGAAAGGTGATTTTTGCCATACCCTCTTATCAAGATCATAGCTTATTCTTACATCTTGCAGGCGAATATGGTCTGACTTTTGAACTAGTGTTTCTGAACCGTGATAGAAGTCATTCCTGTTAGGATTTGAAGGATACACAACGGAAGGAACTGTTGTGTATTTTTCGTCTCCAGGTTGTTGCCAACGCTCCGAAAA
The DNA here is from genome assembly GCA_044463745.1 of Chitinophagaceae bacterium. GTDB lineage: Bacteria > Bacteroidota > Bacteroidia > Chitinophagales > Chitinophagaceae > Ginsengibacter. Next base: position 2,840 of record JBIQMB010000078.1, read on the forward strand.
ATCTGTATTCACATAAGACCCCGATATTACTTCTCCGTAATTTAATGAGGTTGAAGAGTTCCTAAAGTAATAACCTAATTTGTACACAATATTGATGGAAACTGAAAGCGATTTCCAGGAAAAAGTATTACGTAATGCGCCAAAAACGGTTGGTCGTGAAGATCCATGAAAAACAAGGCTATCTATTGGAGTATCGTTCAAGATACTTAGATAGTCATTGCTAAGTTTTCCATCTAAAAAACCAAGTGGATCACCTGTTTCTGGATCGAGTCCTCCCCATTTATAACTATACATTCCATATAGAGGTCTACCAACAACGGCAAAAAGTCCGGTAGCTTCAACTGTTGATGGAGAGACTTTACCGGTAAGAACACCAGGAGTATAGATTGGATCATATCTCGTCACCTTATCTTTCAAAAGACTAAGTAAAAAAGATGTACTCCACTTAAAGCTTCTGTCTATGTTGGTAGTGTTTAAGGAAATATCAATTCCTTTTGTACGAGTACCCGCAGCATTTCCTTTAAAATTTGAAAAGCCGGTTGAAGGGGCTAGTGGAGCATTTTCAATTAGGTCAAAACCTTGCTTTTGATACAACTCAATAGTTCCTTTAATGATGCCATTTTTTGTTGAAAAATCCACACCCATATTGATGTTTCTAATTTTCTCCCAACGTAAATCAGGATTAGGCGGACTAGTTATGCGGGCATATGAGGCTCCCGTTGTAGAACTGGTGCTATATTGTGCTGTAAGGTATGCGGAAGCGTTATATACATTACCATTGTACCCGTAGGTAATTCTTGTTTTTAAGAATGGCAGCCAGGTTAGATGATAAAATTTTTCATTGTTAACAGTCCACGCAAAGCCTGCTGACCAAAGTGGTGTAATTTTGTCATTGGTATTAACACCAAAGATATTAGCACCATCCTTTCTCCCGCTGAGAGTCATTAAATACCTGCCTGCAAATGAATAAGAAGCATTAGCATAATAAGAAATAAACCGATTTAAATTTTCAGATACAGAAACAGGAGGGCGGGGGATTACCGCTCTACCAGATGGATTAAGCGGAAATGAGGAGTTGAAATTTATATTAGCAGCCGCTATACCGAATTCATCATCATAGCCATAGGAACTGCGCGAGTAGTTTGAGTTTTTCGCTTCTCTCATTTCTGCACCCATGATAGTAGTTATATTGTGTGCTGTTCCGATGGTCTGAGAATAATTTAATTGGCTCCGGAAATTATAAGTATTGAGTGTATAGTTTCCCAATGCAAGTATGCCACCTAATGGAAACGGATAAGTAAAAATTCCAGAAGAAGGATCCCTTGTTGAATATTTATTAATTAAATCTCTTGCATAATATGTTTGTAAGCTGTAATGATTCCGGTTATCAATTTGCTGCTTTTCATTTTGAAACTGTACCTCCGCATTTAAGTGCTTTGAAAAAGAATACTTAACTGCAGCACGTAGAGTCATATTGGTGATTTTTGACGTATTGTCTGCATAATTGATTTCGTTAATAGGGGTATAACGCCAGTCCAAAAACCCGGCACTGGTAAAACTGTCAACTACAGACTGCCGAAAATCTTTTACAATCGGTAGTGGGTTGCCATCATCATCAACCAATCTGGCATAGGGATACACAGCTCCTCCATACTTACCACCGGTAGCAAGATACCCAAATGAATTGCTGCCCGTATTGCTTGTTGTATAACTTTCTGTGTATAAGATACCGCTGGTTAATTGAAGGTTCTTAAATGGAACATAACTGGTTAAAAAGTTTGCTGTGAATCTGTCATAGCTGTCACGAATCAAATTGTCCATATTCTTGTCATAAGAAATTGATAGTGATGTCGCGTTATTAATATTACCACTACGAAGGGTTACAGAATTCTGAATCTTTCGGCCATTACGATAAACGTACTTTGCAAAGTCATTTCTAACATCAATTTCTCTAAGTAAATTCAACATTTGCGTAGCATTATTGCTGGTAATTTCGCCTGAGCGTTGTTTGGATAGTATCTCAACAACCGGCGAAACCGGCGGTGCTGAAATACTTAACAGGTCATCGTTAAAGTATCCTTGGGAGAAAAGAAATTGTTCGGCATCTATAAATTCTGATGAGTTTAGAAAGTAAGGAGAATAAAATAAATTGGGTTTATCAGTGTAAGTGATATTGCTGCTAACCTCAACCGATAAGGGCTGATTAAGACTGCTTTTTTTCAAGGTAATCACAATTACTCCGTTACCTGCTCTTGCACCCCAAATAGATGCCGCAGCAGCATCTTTAAGTACAGTAATACTTTCTACATCGTTTGGGTTAATATTATTTATATCTCCTTCATAAGGAAAATTATCTACAACGATCAATGGATCTGCACTGATATTGACATCAAGGGTACTTCTGCCCCGGATAGAGATACCAAGTTTTTCATTTCGCAATCGGGTACTATTTGCCAGATTCCCCGCATTAAATATCAACCCACTGGTCACCCCTTCTAACCGGTCCAGGATATTGGTACTTACCCGCCGGTTGAGTAGTTGATTGTCAATAAAAACGAATGAACCGGTTGCCCGTTCCCTGGGAATACTTTGGTAACCGGTATTAACCACCACTTCGTCTAACCTCACCGCGGTATCCTGCAAGGTGATGATTAAGGGTGAAAGGGTATTTTGTGATACAGAAACCTTTTTTGAAAGAAAGCCCACATGGCTTACAATAAGTTCATCAGCAGAAGTTGTGAGGATGACGGAGAATGTACCTGACGCATCGGTATATACAGCTTTTTTTGAGCTTTGTAAAAGCAACGTGGCACCCTCAATCGGTAAATTACCGGAAGCTGACAAAACCTTACCGGCAATGATTTTATCCTGCGCATTCATCTGCAGGCACAACACTGCCACCACGCTCATAAGCGTTAATTTTTTCATTTTGCATAAGCATTAAAATTTGAGCAAACTTTTTTCAGAACAGACCGGGCCGGGCAGGCCGCCACACATGAGGATTATAAAAAAGCGGCCCGCTGCCCGGCCGGTGGTTATTCAGGGTTTCTGGGGTGACTTGCATACAAGCAATTAAGTTTGGCACAATGACTTTTTATGCACAAAAGGCACTGCCGCTTGCAGTTAGCAGAAAATGGAATGGTCTTATATGTTAGTTGCCAATGCATCATCATTCAGATGCGTTTTTGCTTAACAACAGTAGTTAGACCCCTTTATAAAAAACAATAAGGCCAGGACTACCGCCTCCGCCACAAGGGTACAACCAAGAACCCCGCTCTTCCTTTCGGTCGAGCTGGCTTTTCTTTTTCAAGAAAAGCTGTCCGCAGATTAAGTAATCCCAGCCGTATTGTGCGAATGTACAACAGAGGGCTGGGAGTTTAATACTTAAATCATTGCGGACTAAAATTGGTTGTTTCCGTGGCAAATGATCAAGCAAAAACCTCTTTTAATTATGTTTTGCCTATATAAAAACTAAATTTAATTATAAAGGTAAGCAATGTTTAACAAATAATCAAATATAAGTAAAATTATTTTACCCACAGATAGGCCACTATTGTCCAAAACCTAAAATGGACAAGAATGCGTATTTGGATAAGCAATTGAAAAGGCTTGGAAAAAGAATCAAAGATATTAGAATTGAATTAGGCTATTCCACGCAATTTTCCTTTTTAAAAGTTTATACGGGTTTATCCAAACGTTCCTCAATTATAAGTCGGCTAGAAAAAGGTGTTAACATAGATTTTACTACTACGATCCGCCTTGCACAGACTTTTCAAATTAAAATTATATCATTGTTCGATTTTGATAGTCGGTTTGAATTAATCATACATAAAGACAAAAACTCCGTTGAAAATAGAATGTCAAGTGAGTTGAAATTGTTGGGAAAACGTATTAAACAACTTAGGAAGGCAGCGAAACTAAATCAGACTGACGCAAATGATTTTGGCATAAGCGAAGCGAAGCTTAGTTTATATGAGAATGGAAAAGAATCCATAGAATTTGAAACGTTAGCCCTTATAGCTAAATGGCTCGATATCGAAATATGGGAGTTGTTTTGGGATGGTGAAAAAGAGAAGGAACTTAAAGGATAGAAATAGGTTTCGTTTATGCATTGATGTTACACATCATCAAAAAAATCCGGAATAATCAACGAAAAACATTTAAAAACGTTGAAGATTATTGCCTGCGAGATGGGTCAAGATTCCGGAATAAATAAAAATCTCAGAATAAATATCCTGATAATTTTGTTCCGAAAATGGGCGGTCAACATCATTGGAATGGTGGGTCAACATAAATCGGAACTTACAATCCATGTTTTTAATGCCTGTTTTATGGACACGCAAAACTGGATGAATTGAGAAAAATCGTGCATCCTTATTTACCAAAGTTGTACATTGTTATTTACCGATTACAATTATTCACCTGAAAATTAAATATAAAACTTCAAAAAGGTTAGAAAATGGAAAATAATGAAATCTATACTAAAATGGAAAACGCAATGATTATTGTTGACAAATTATTGCCTTTATTACCAGAGTATAATGTTTTTCATTTTTCATATTATGCAAAAGAAAAATTACAATGGAAAATCAAAGATGTTCAGGAAATAACGATGCATGCTCCATACATTAAACGGTTAATGATAGAAAATTTAAGATACGTAAATGAAGTGACTGAAGGTCAATTATACGAATTAACGGATAAAGGAAGACAAGCAAAGGCGGCTGGTGGCCACTATGCATATCTTAAAGAACTTGATGAAAAGAAATTGGAAGAAAATGTTAGAAAGAAACTTAGTGATGAAAAATTAAAATACGATGTAAAAAATAGTAAACGCATGTTTAAGACTTATTGGTGGACATTCAGTTTTGCTTTGATAGGCTTAATTATTTCTTTAGTATTAGGAATTTTAAAAGTCATTGAGTGGTTAACTCCATCTCAAAATAGTTAAGTTTGTTAGAGTGTAATAGCTATCCAACTCAAAGGTAAAGAAATGCGAGAGAAGAATAAATTACTAAAAAAATACTTTTATGAAACACATTCAGAAACGTTTTTTGAACGAAATGTATCCCCACGGCCAACCCCACTCTTACTCTCTAAAGATAAACCCTTATGCCGTGAGTTTCCAATTCTGCGGTAGTAGTTGATCCACTTGATTCACGGGATGCGTGGCAATTCGCCTTATCACATCCCTGAGCCAGATAAAGGGATTGATGCCTTGCAGTTTGCAGGTGCCCATAAAGGAATACAGCATGGCGCTACGCTGGGCTGCCTCGTGGTTGCCGGCAAACAGATAATTCTTCCGACCCAGAGCTACCGGACGGATACTGTTTTCTACCGGGTTGTTATCAATATTTAGTTTGCCGTCGTTGGTATAAGCCGCCAGTTCATCCCATCTTTCAATGCTGTAGGCTAAGGCTTTGCCGATTGTACTTCGGGGCAAGGATGTTACATACGCCTGCTTCATCCACCTGCCCAGTGCCTGCAGTACCGGCACGGATTCTGTCTGCCGAAGCACATAGATTTCCTCAGCACTGAGGCCTTCATCCTTTGCACGGCGCTCTATATCATAAAGCAATCCAATCTTCTCCAGCGCATAGGCGGCAAGGGGCGGGTTATTGTCCTGCGCCTCAAAGAACTTACGGCGCGCATGAGCCATACAATGAAGCACATTGATATCCTTATTTTTTTTAAAAATATCATACACATTATAACCGTCTGTTTGCAGGTAGCCACTAAAATCTTTGAGCATCTGGGCAGGGCCCTCCCTGCCACGGCCTTCCTGGTAATCGAACCACACCAAACCATCGATACTGTTGTGATATACCCAGTAATATCCCCGGTGTGTAGGATTCTTTTTATCCTTATCGAGTACTTTCAGGGGTGTTTCATCAGCATGCAAATAATCGCTTTGGATAACGGCCTTTTTAAGTGCCTGCCCCAGCGGGTCTAAAAGTGCACAACCGTTTTTAATCCAGTCGCTGATGGTGCTGTAAGGTATATTGACGCCCTCTCTTTTTAAACGCTGTTCCTGCCGGTAAACCGGAAGATGATCCACATATTTATCAATGATAATCTGGGTGATTAAACCCGCACCTGCAATGGCTTTTGGAAGCGGACGCTCTACCATCGGCGCTATGATTACGCCTTCATTAGTTGCCTTAGCATACTTAGGACGCACAATCTTGTTGACAAACAACTTGCCGGGTTCATATTCCAGCTCTTCGGTAATCTCTTCACCGATTTTTTTGAGACCGGTAATGTCTTCTGCCGGCTCGATTGTTTGCTCGCGCCGCTCCAGATGCTCGGGGAGTTTGGTGCGGCCAGGATGCAGCAATGCCGGCTTATTATCCTTTTTCTGCCGCGTGTATTCTATCTTTTGCAAGATGGCCGGCCCGACAGGTGCAGCTTCTTCCTGCCACCCAAAGGTGAGCTGATTGCTGCTATCACCTGCAGGAACAAAGCGTTCGTTTTTGCTGCCATAAATCAGTTTTTTAAGCGAAGCAAGTTCTTGCTTTAAAAAAGCAATTTCTGCCTGGGACTGTTCGTATAAAACCTTGTAATCGGTATGTGTGGATACTGGCTGCATTGAAACACAAATTTACCTATCACTTCTTGTATAAGTGCAGCATTTAGTAAGTTGTAGATAAGTCGGCCCTAAAAGTGGTTTCTGATTTTCACACCCCGGAAAATGTGGATAACTGGCCTGTTTTTTCTGAAAACGGGAGAGAAAATCTATTTTTAAATTTTACGCTTTTAAGCTGTATGCCTTGCAGAACAAACTGGAGCTGCTGCATAGATACCTGAGAGCCTTCTCTGCCAGGTTCCGGAAGTTCAAAGCAGCCTTTTTCAAGCCTTTTGTAATAGAGTGCAAAACCAT
>JBIQMB010000079.1:0-9694 GCA_044463745.1 Chitinophagaceae bacterium
CTCCATATTACGGCCCTTCGTTTACCGATGAGGAAATTGAAAAGGTTTTGAAATGGACACATACCCGTTACCAGCGAGTTGATAATATTGCGGAAGTAGCTGCGCAGTTGCTTGCCGGTGATAAGGTCATCGGATGGTTTCAGGGAGGTATGGAATTTGGCCCCCGTGCTCTGGGTAACCGATCCTTTCTTGCCTCGCCAATAAGTACAGACATGCAACAAAAACTGAATGAAATCAAAGCCCGGGAATCATTCAGACCCGTGGCGCCTGCTGTTTTGGAAGAAGATGCTGCTGAGTGGTTTGAAGATATTGACGTATCTCCATTCATGCTATTTGTATATCACATCAGGCCCGAACAAAGGGATAAAATACCGGCTGCTTCCCACATCGACGGTACGGCCCGCGTGCAAACGGTTAATGAAGTAATGAATCCGGAATTTTATAAGTTGTTGAAAGAATTCAAAAAGAAAACCGGCGTGCCGATTCTTGTCAATACCTCTTTTAATACCAAGGGAGAGCCAATCGTTTGCAGCCCGCAAGATGCGCTGGCCTGCTTCTGGACATCCCCTTTGGATGCTTTAATCATGAACTCTTTTTTAATATTGAAATGAAAATATCAGTAGTAATACCGACCTATAACCGTCCTGACTTAATCCGTAGGTGCATAGACGCACTTGTGGTGCAGGAGTTTCCGAAAGATGAATACGAAATTATTGTAGTTAGTGATGGGCCTGATGCGCTAACGCAGGACATTGTCGAGGGTGCACAAGCAAAGACAAAAATGCCGGCTATCACGTTCTATTCTCTGACAAAACGATCCGGCCCGGCAGCGGCCAGAAACAAAGGATGGATGTCTGCCCGCGGTTCGTTGATTGCTTTTTCCGATGACGATTGCATTCCTGATGTGTATTGGCTGCGCTCCGCATGGGATGCTTACAAGATGGAGAAATATATAACCTTTACGGGTAATGTGGTTTGTCCGTGTCCTGATCAGCCTACGGATTATGAACGAAATGTATCGCGATTGGCAACGGCTGATTTTGTGACGGCCAATTGTTTCTGCACACGCGGGGCACTGGAACGTGTAAATGGTTTCGATACCAGGTTTTCGCGAGCATGGCGCGAAGACAGCGATCTGCAATTTAAATTACTGAGGTATCAGGTGCCTATCCGTCATTTACCCAATGCTACGGTTATTCATCCCATCCGCCCGGCTCACTGGGGAGTGAGCTTAAAAGAACAGCGAAAAAGTCTCTTCAACGCCTTACTATATAAGAAGCATACAAAATTGTACAAGCGTAAAATCCAATCCGGTCCGCCTTGGCATTATTACTTGATGGTGGCATCTTTTTTCGTTTTCCTGATTAATCTTTTGCTTATTCACTCATCCGTTTTGGGTTGGCTGTCATCTGCTGTGTTTCTTTTTTTAATGATTCGGTTTATCATTCATCGCTTGAATGGAAATTCCTTAAACAGAAAGCATGTCCTTGAAATGGTAGCAACCTCTTTGGTCATTCCTTTTCTCTCCGTTTTTTGGAGATTGTACGGAGCTGTTAAATTTAAAGTTCTGTTTTTATGAATATATTGAACAGAGATATAAAAAAGATAGCAGTCCTTCGTGCGCTGTTTTTGGGCGATCTGCTTTGTGCTGTTCCTGCCTTTCGCGCCTTGCGTGCGGCTTTTCCTCAATCCACGATTGATTTAATAGGCTTGCCGTGGGCACTTTCATTTGTAGATCGCTATCATAAATATTTGGACGGTCTCGTTCCTTTTGCCGGTTATCCTGACCTTCCTGAGCAGGAATTTGAAAAAGAAAAATACGAGGCATTTGTAAACCGAATGGAAGAAGAAAAGTATGACCTCATCATTCAGATGCATGGCAATGGCACCATTGTAAATGATTTGGTGAAGGACTGGGGTGGGAGTATGATCGCCGGATATTTTTATCATGAGCCACCGGAAGGCTACACCACCACTTTTATGAAGTATCCGGAAATGGGTACCGAAGTTGAAAGGCATTTGCAATTGTTGTCCTTTCTTGGTGTTCCATCACAGGGAACCGAAATTGATTTTCCGTTTCTGGAGGAAGATTACATCAGTTTTCACAAACTTCCGATCGATCCAAATCAAAAATATGTAGTTGTGCATCCGGGATCCAGAAGTCCGCTCAGGAGGTGGAGACCGGAATATTTTGCCCAGGTTGCAGATTATTGCATTCGCGAGGGCTACCAGGTTGCTATAACAGGTACATCGTCTGAGTTACCCATTGTAGAAGAAGTAATAAGATATACCCAGCATAAGCTCATAAACCTCGCCGGTAAAACAAGTCTTGGCTCCGTAGCTCTGCTCATCAAACATGCTTCTTTACTCGTTTCCAATTGCACCGGCGTATCGCACATAGCTGCTGCCATGCACACACCAAGCGTGGTTGTAAGTATGGATGGTGAACCGGAAAGATGGAGTCCGATCAATAAAAAACTTCATCATCTAATAGACTGGAAAACCTATCCTTCTTTTGAGAAGGTGATGAAGCAGGTCAAACAAATGCTGCGTACTACCGAAAAACAAAATCATTATATAACCTGAAAACCTTTTGACATGAAAAACACCATTAAAAAAAGAATCGGTGAGTCCATTGATGTGAAGCGAAAAATTATGGATTCAGAAGAACTGATGGACATCATCAGTCATGTGCAGTTATTATTGACCCGCACATTTAAAGAAGGCCGGAAAGTACTTTTCTGTGGCAATGGAGGAAGCGCTGCGGATGCGCAACATCTGGCTGCTGAACTCTCGGGAAGGTTTTATAAAAACAGGGCACCTCTATATGCCGAAGCCCTGCATTGCAATTCTTCGTACCTAACAGCAGTAGCCAATGATTTTTCGTTTGATGACGTGTATTCGCGCCTTACGGAAGCAGAGGGTAAACCCGGAGATGTATTGATAGCTATATCTACATCAGGCAATTCGAAAAACATTCTGAATGCCGCAGACATGGCTGAAAAAAAAGGCATGATGATCGTTGGATTGACCGGAGATACAGGTGGAAAATTGAAAGATAAATGCCATTACCTGATTAACGTGCCCTCAGAAGATACGGCGAGGATTCAGGAAGCGCATATCCTGATCGGACACATCATTTGCGAGGAGGTGGAAAGCAACCTTTTTCCTGCTAAGAAAATATCATCAACAATTACGTCTAATGCTTTAAGTTGATTACTAATGGATTTCCAAATAATCATAAACCATGCGGGTGTTTGGAATAACATTTGATTATATAATATTTTAATCATTTATAAAACCTATGTTATGAAACACTTTAGTTTATTTTCAGCATTAGTCGCGCTGCTTCTTTTAGCAGCTTGTAATGGAAACTCGGATAATACAGCAATGAATTCGAGCCGAGACACCACTCCGGGAAATATCACAGAAACAGATTCAGGTGGCATTAGCTCTATGCTTCCTGCAGCCAATGCACCTCAAGGCGATCAAGGGCTCGAAGATTTCACAAAGGAGGCCGCACAGGGATCCATGATGGAAGTGCAACTTGGAAATCTGGCTATGAAAAATGGTCAAAGTCAGGCGGTGAAAGACTTTGGTAAAATGATGGTGAAAGACCACTCAGAAATTAATAATGAATTAAAAGAAATCGCAAACAGAAAAAACATTGAGTTGCCTTCTGCCATGTCTGATGATCAGCAAAAAGACTATGACCGGTTGAGCAAGAAAACCGGAAAAGATTTTGACGATGCGTATATATCACTCATGACCAGTGATCACAAAGATGATATAAAGGAATTTCAGGAAGCCGATACTGAGATATCAGACGCTGATTACAAAAATTTTATTGCAAAGACAATCCCCATCTTGCAGAAGCATCTGAATGCCATTCAGGATATTAAAAAGTAGTGGGCAAATAAAATAAAAATGCATGGCGGAATTCATCCTTGCCATGCATTTTTATTTTTGGCTTGCGCCGGTTAGTGTGGCTTTATAAACTCTTTTTTTCTGATTGTCCGATGTATTAATTCGGATTTAACTTGCCGGAACTGAATGCCAGCTTAATAATTTATCTGAGTTATCAGATAGAACAATGCCCATGCGCCAAACACAATTATAATAATCCAGAACCACCCTGGGATACTCCGCGGTACTTCGCTGGATTCTATCAGAAAATGTTTAGAATCCCCTTTGCCATACGCATTAATCATAAGCGGTACCACTCCATCCACTACCTGCTTATCTCTTAATCCTTCGATTGAAATATCCGGACCGTTTCTAACCGTAAACGGAATCAGACGAATGCCTTCTCTTCCCTCTGGATCTACACTTACAATGCGCAACACATGTTCACCATCTACAAGTCGGGTTGTGTCTAATTCAAAGTTAATCGGAGACTTAAACGTGCCAAGGGGCTGCTTTTCGTCGTCGAGAAAAATGATGATCGAACTTTTAGCATCCATATTTACTCAAAATTTAAAATGGTTCTTTTAATATGATTTGCGCTTTTCTCTCCCGGTTTAATCATCCATTTTACTGAATAATAAAGCGATACCAATACAATGATGGCTACCACCGAAACGATGAGATAATCCCACTGGCTTTGTGGGCCTACTCCGTGCGAGATGCCTTTTAAAACCTTGGGTTGTTGCTTATCACATGCCGTGCATGCAAAGGCAGCGGCCGAAGTAAAAAGACTTCCGAGTATAAAAAATATTTTTTTCTTCATGATGTTGTTTGAAAATGTACTGGTTTAAGTTAATCAATTATTTCTTTACGGCATCCATCAGTTTTTTTACTTCATCTACCGTTACTTCTCTGGCATTATTACCCCAGCTTGTTCTTTCGTGGTTCATAATGGCAGTTACCTCTTCGGCCGACAAATTACTTGTACTACCAATAGGCGGCATCGGAGGGTATCCCTGATCTTTACGTCCTTCATATCCGTTCATGATAATATCAACATAAACCTCCAGATTATCACCTGTTACAATGCTGCTTCCCTTCAAAGGAGGAAATGCTCCCGAAAGACCTTCTCCATTCTCCTGATGGCAAGCCTGGCATGTAGCCGAATAAAGTGTTGCTCCATTGAGTGTACTTCCTGAAGATCCTTCTCCACCGGCTTCAGCGGCTTTTTGTCTCTCGTATAAGAATCCGGGTGTAGGAATACCTGTGGGTAAAGGAACCATTTTGCGGCTCAGCAAATAGGCTGCAAGTTGTAACGCTTCAGGCTTGGCTACAATTTTTCCCTTCCTGCCTTTCATATATTGCTCAGGTACGTTTACAACCTTATCATTCGGCCCCGGTTTTTCTTTATATTCAAATAGCCATGCGTACGATGGCATGATCGATTCCTTAACCACAGCCCTGGGCTGGTAAAGGTGGAGCAGATGCCAGTCGATACTGGGCTGGCGTGTTCCGATATCTGTAAGATCCGGTCCTGTGCGTTCAGTTCCCATTAGGGTAGCTGTATTGCGCCAAAAATCCATCCGCTTATACAGAGCATAGTCAGCGGCCACGTTGGGTCTGGCTCCGTAGGGACGATCCATATCCAGGCTGCGTACCTGCTGCGAGTGGCAGCCAACACATCCCTCGGCTATATAAATTTGCTTTCCCTTCAATTCAGTTGCAGTAAGCGGTTTATCACCAGCCAATGGTGTATTGATACGTTGATTTTGGAGCGCAGGGATAATGGCCACAAAGATGGTCAGTATAACAAAGAACAGACCGGCGGTGATAAAAAGTTTTTTATGATTATTAAAGAATTCCATTCAAAATAAATTTTAAGCTATTAAATTTTTCCTTCGGTACTGATGGTAGTCGGAGCGCCACCTTCAAGCCGGTTAATAATTTCTTCGTTCAGCCTTACTTCGCTAACGGGGCGAATCATCTTATACACATTGTACGCAAATACAAGATGAGACAGCCACATGAGCGATCCGCCAATTGCCCTCCATAACCAGTAAGGCGCCATCATTTTCACGCTCTCCATAAAAGGATCGCCATTCATCCATGATAAACCTTTGAGTGTGCCGCCTATCATCAATGGTACTGAATAGAACATCAGACCGATAAAGGCCAGCCAGAAATGAATACCTACGGTAACCTGGGGTGGCTCTCTGCGCGTAATGCGTGGAACAAGAGCATAAATAAATCCCCACAGGAAAAAGGTAATAATTCCGTACATGGTCAGGTGCGAGTGTGCTACGGTAAAGTCAGTAAAGTGCCAGTATAGGTTAGTGGAACGAAAAGCTTCGGCAGTACCCTGCATAGATCCTGTAAAATAAAATATGGTACCAATGAGCATAAAGGGCAGGGTATAGCTTCCCGACAGCTTATGCCATGAACCGTTGAAGGTCATGATGAAGTTGGTAGTACCTGCCACCACCGGAATAACCATCCCAACACTCCCGACAATGGCTACCGTCTGTAACCACCACGGAATACTGCTGAACACAAAGTGATGCGAACCGATAAGCGTATAAAAAAGAATTTGGGTCCAGAAGGCCAGAATTCCAAGGCTATAGGCATAGATCGGTTTATTAAGTTGCTGTGGCAGAAAATAATAGATCAGCCCCAATACAAACATCATAAACCACATACCCACACCCTGGTGCATATAGTAACCTTGCGAAATGGTTTCGCCCAATCCATCCTGCCAAAACGGAAGATAGGCTACGAGCATAATCGTAGTACCAAACATGGTGGCCGCTACGATGTACCAGTTCGAAACATAAATCTCTTTTGTCTTTCTTCGCGCAATGGTCATTATATAATTAATCATGGAAAGCACAACCGCGATACCGAATAAAAGCTGCACTGGCCAGATGTATTCGCGAAATTCTCCACCGCTGTTGTTTATACCGGCCATTAATAAAATGGTACCGATAAGCACCGAGGCGTTGACGAGATATAGTGCCCACCATCCCCATTTGATATTATAGAGTTTATTGTTTCCTACACGAGGTACCACGTAATAACCCAGACCCATCATGGCCAATGAAGCCCATCCCCAGAAAACGGAGTTGGTGTGTACAGGACGCAGCCTTCCAAAACTCAGCCAGCTAACCTGATCTGCATCAGGCGCCACAAATTTAATCCCGACGTACTCGCCAATCGTAGTTCCGAAAATAAGCCAGAATGTGGCTGTAATAATGTACCATAGGATGAGTTTGGACAAATCCGGATCTACTTTAGCACGGGGAGTGGCCCGCTTCTTTTCTTCAACAAATCGAATTCCGGCATCCTCATTAATATTTTTCAATACTCCTTTTGTATCTGCAGGAGGCAGGTCGCCTGAAAGTACACCTGTGCCGGGTGTCACTTCCAGCAATGCTTTTTGTTTATGAAGTTCCTGAGCCAACTGTTCATCCGGGATGGAATCCAGGTAGTTGCTTATCTCCGCCACTTCATCAAAATGTCTGCGGGTTTTGATTTGTTTGCCCAGTTTTTTCATCCTTGCCATCACCAGAATAATGCCTGTGATAACCGGAATGGCCAATAGTATCAATGTAATAATAATACCCCCTTCCGAAAAGTCCACTTTCCCTGCTTGCGCGAAGGTTTGAGGAGTAAATGTGAAGAGCACAACCAAGGTGGCAACTACCTTCATCATTTTATCCTTAAAACGGGGATTCTCTAAAAGCCGGTCAATCTGTTCTTTAGAAAATCCGGATATAATCCTTTTATAATCAGGTAAATTACGTTTCTTTTTTCGTGCTTCTTCTACGATGCCTGAGCTGGAAAAAGAAATAAAAGCCACTGCTATTAATAAAAGGATCCCCAACACAACCAGCAGTATAGTATTGGCCGGCAGTGAGTCAGGTACGCTTCCCGATGCAGTTGTTTGTTGAGAAAAAACAGCATAGGGTAGTCCTATAGCAAATGAAAAGAATAAAATAGATTTCATCATACTTTTTAATAAATTGATACTATAATCTTAAGGAATGAACCACAATCCGGAAGAATCTGGTTCTCCGTTTTGGTGAGTGCGCGAAGTTACTTCAAAATGTATTAAACATTCACTAATAAACCGCTGTCACGGTGCAATAATATGCAATTAGCTGATAATCAGATTTTCGAATAATGGAAAATGATGGTTCGCTCACCAAATTATGTGATTGCACAGCAGCCGGAACTAAGATAAAGCCATTTTCATTTGTGACAGGGCTTCATCTGATCGGATCACCGGTTGTCTGCATGTTTTGTTTTGGCAAACATAAATAACCGTCTTCCCTTCCTGATGCTTCTGTTTGAGTAAAGGTAGATTTTCCTTCTCTCTACTGCCACAGAAAATAGTGTAAGGCAAATAATGACGGGCCATTTCATGAAGTTTTACCGGGCATTCGTTTCCTACGATTGCTACTTCGAATGGAGGTTGTACGATGTTCAAAATAACTCCGGCCCAATAGCTCTGGTATGCAGGATGCGATGTAATTTCCGTTTTCATACCCCGGAGCATGGCGGTGGCGTGGTCGGTCATTTTGCGGTCGTCGAATAGCGTTCCCATAACAAAAAGATTTTCGGCCATCACAGCGGTGGAGGAGGGGATAACCCCATCACTCAGTTCCGAAGGCCTGCTGATTAGTTCATTGAATCGTGCATCGTTGTAAAAAAACAATTGATTTGAATTGTTATGAAAATGGGTACGTGTAATTTCAATCAGCTCATGAGCAAGATCCAGATACTTCTTTTCAAAACTCATCTGGTAATGGTCGGTCAATGCCTTGATAAGAAATGCATAATCATCCAGAAATCCGTATGTCGATCGTTTTTCATTTTTGTAGTTCCGATACAGCACTTTTGCTTTCTCATCCCACAGCCGGTTTATGATGAATTCCAGATTACGGCTGGCTAATTCCAGGTATTCGTTTTCATCCAGTGCACGCCAGGCAGAAAGCAGCGCCGAGCAGGCCATGGCGTTCCATGCTGTTATCACCTTATCATCCAATGCTGGTCTTATGCGTTTTGATCTGGCATTAAATAATTTCTTTTTACACGCTTCAATAGTGGCTTGCTCATCGGTTTTCCGGTCACCAAAGTTTTTATCCGGGATATTTTTTCCATCCTCCCAATTTCCATCCTTTGTGATACCATATCTGGCGCAGAACACTGTGGTATCTTCTTTTAAAATTCGATGAATTTCGTCGTAGGTCCATACATAAAACTTTCCTTCTTCTTTTTCACTGTCTGCATCCAGCGATGAATAAAAACCATTGCCCTCGTACAATTCTCTTTGCATAAATGTGATGGTTTCCCGAACAGTGTTTGCATAATCCTCATTTCGGGTAATCTGATACGCATGGCTATACAGGCTGATCAACTGCACATTATCATAAAGCATTTTTTCGAAATGGGGAATATGCCACTGTCTGTCGGTAGCGTACCTTGCAAAACCCCCGCCCAACTGATCGTAAATACCGCCATCTTTCATTCTGTCGAGTGTTAGGGTCACCGATTGCAGCGCCTCTTCATCGCCGGTGAGATGATGGTATTTCAAGAGCCACTCCCACACTGAAGGCATGGGGAATTTAACCTGCGTATTCAAGCCGCCATATTGTTTATCCATCCCGCCCAAAAGTTTTTCTTTTGCAGCCTCGATGTCAGACATTTCAAAATCATGATGAGCCAAACCCGGCGGCATCTCATCTATGCGGGCAATACCAACTGATAAATTTTCGGCCTGGGCAGTCAG
>JBIQMB010000080.1:0-9608 GCA_044463745.1 Chitinophagaceae bacterium
TATTTTTTCTTTTTGGAATTCGGCCTGCGTTGTTTGTATTCGTCAGTTCGAAAAAGAAAATGATCTGCAAAGAAAGTATGGAGATAGCGTCCAAATCATTCTGGTGACAACAGAAAACCAGGAATCAGCAAAACACACTATCGATAAATGGGAAAAGGAGCATAATACGAGATTAATCATCCCTGTTATTATTGAAGACTCTCTCATTGGTAAATATTTGAGGCAGTGGAATCTACCTTCATATGCCTGGATGGCCAGAGATGGGAGATTGATAGCCCAAACATCGAATGATTTTATAAGTGATCAAACGATAACAATGATCCTGGAAGCAACGAAGCACCTTCGGCCACGGAGGTCCCGGAAATAATAATTAATACAAACCTTACAACTCTTAGTAATGAAGAAAACAATACTTCTCTTGGCTCTTATACTGGTAATACAACAGGTTCGTTCACAGGATCGGAGGATCATATCCGGATCGGTAATCGATGCCGAAACTGAAATGCCCATTGGAGCCGCAACAATCACAGCCACCAAAACCCTTCGTTCTGTAATTAGCGATCCAGACGGAAAATTTCAAATTCAGATCGGCCAATTTGATTCGCTCCGCATTACACATGTGAGCTATGAACCCGTTACTATCTCCGTACCGTTAGGATCAGAGATTCATATACGAATTAGGCAGCGGCCATCAGTACTCGATAATGCAATCATCAACACCGGATATCAGGAGTTTAAGCCCAATCAGGTAAATGGAGCATTCGACTTCATTGATGAGAAAACCCTCAGCCTCCAGAATGGAACAAACATTCTGACCAGGCTTGAAGGAGTAACAACCGGGCTACTGTTCGATAATCAAAGATTCAAAGGCCACAGCGACCAATCTCAATTAGGACTATCCATAAGAGGTTTAAGTACCATCAATGGCCCATTGGATCCCCTTATCATAGTAGATAATTTTATTTTCGAAGGCGATATCAATCACATTAACCCGGACGATGTTAAAAGTGTAACAATACTAAAGGATGCTGCTACCACTAGTATCTGGGGCGCAAGAGCCGGAAACGGAGTTATTGTAATAACCATGAAGCATGGCTCAGTAAATCAAAAACCAAGAATAACTTTTAATTCAAACCTATCTCTGATTGAAAAACCGGATCTCTATCGGGTCAAAGACATATCCATCGACGAATATATTGATCTTGAAAAATTTCTTTTCGATCGCGGCCATTATGATAACTTAATAAATAACAACAGGTACCCCGCCATAAGTCCTGTGGTTAGCCTCTTGCTAAAAGAAAGAAACGGCACTATACCATCAGGGGTTGCAGAGCAGGAAATAAATGCGCTTCGAATAATGAACAGCAAGGATGAGTTTGCCAGGTATTTTTACAGAACCGGTGCCATTCAACAATATTCCCTGATGGCAAGTGGTGGTAGCAAGGATATCGCATGGTTGATGTCAGGTAGCTATGATAAAACATTGACCAATTTGAATGAGCAGTCCCACAGACTTAATATGCGTTTCTCAAACACCTACAAACCTTTTAAGGGGATGGAGCTGATTACCGGTGCTTCTTACTCCAATCTGCACAATAAGTCCGGAATGCCTGAATTCAGAGACGTCGCAAAGATCCGTGGAACTGTGTTTATTCCTTACCTAAAGTTTGTAGGTGAAGATGGGACTGCATTGCCAATATCAAACGTTTATCGCTCTGAGTTTACAGATACTTTGGGTGGTAATAAACTTCTTGATTGGCACTATTATCCTTACAACGATTGGAAACATGCGCAAAACATCGTTCGAAACAATGAATTAATTGCGAACCTGGCAGTCAAATATAGGTTGACACCGTACGCAAATTTATCGGTTCGTTACCAATACCAGGAAGAACGAACTACTTCCGAAAGCCTGTATGATACCGCCAGTTTCTATGCACGCCGCCAAATAAATCTATTCACGCAGATTGATGGCGATGATATGGTTACGCATATTATACCCATGGGAGGAATCCTCATGCAGAATCAAAATAGACAGTTTTCCCACAATTTTAGAAGCCAGGCTGACTTTAGTAAAGGGTGGAAGGATTCAGAAATTAATGCATTGGCTGGTTTCGAGTTCCGGGGCATCGGCAAGAAAAGCAATTCTAACACTTATTACGGATATTATGATGACCCATTAACATCTACAGATGTGGATGTAGTGAATTACTACCCAACAATAATAGCAGGTGATTTTTCGCAGATTGGTGGATCTCCTTATCTCACTGGTCAGAATTACCGATTTGTTTCACTTTTTGCAAATGGATTATATAGCTTTCAGAAAAGGTATTTTGTTAATGCGGGTTGGAGAAAAGATGGATCGAACGTATTCGGGGCTAGTATAAATGATAAATGGAAACCGCTTTGGTCATCCGGTATCGGGTGGTTGATTTCAGAAGAATCCTTCTATAAATTAAAGTTCCTTACTCATTTAAAACTGAGCATCACTTACGGGAAGAACGGCAACGTCGATTTAACCAAAACACCGCTGGCGGTTGCAAGAGCGGATGTGGGTTACACAACTGGTCTTCCGTATTTACGTATCGATAATCCGAACAACCCGGGTTTGAAATGGGAAGAGATTTCTCAAACAAACATACGTATCGATTTCGAATTAATGCAGAAAAGAATTCTGGGATCAATAGATTATTATCTTAAAAAAGGATCTGATTTGTACGGTGCGGATGTTTACGATTATACGGCTTGGGGTGGTCGCTCAACCCTTGTGCGAAACGTTGCCGCCATAAAAGGTAAAGGACTGGAAATAAACATCATTAGTAAAAATCTGACAGGAGCGCTTAAATGGAATACTCAGCTGTTATTTAGCCACATCAATAACCAAACCACGAGGTATTATTCTGCAGCCAGGTATCCCGAATCAGGGGCAATTGGTAACGCAGGTAAATCCATAAATCCGATAGTCGGAAAACCAATGTTTTCTGTTTTTGCCTATAAATGGGGCGGCTTAGATAAGGATGGTAATCCACAAGGATTCATTTCCGCAGATAAAACGACTGATTATAACGCAATCTCAAAAAACAATGGTGACAATGGTATTGCTGGTGGAAGCATGGTTTATAAGGGTTCTGCTATTCCTACCACCTTCGGAAATTTGAGCAATTTTTTCATCTGGAAAAACCTTGAATTTAACTTCAATTTTTCGTTTGCATTTGGACATTATTTGTTTAAACCGGCTCTGTCCTACACGGCGTTGTTTAGCCAGGGTGCCGGAAATGATGAATTTTCTGAAAGATGGCAAAAATCGGGAGATGAACAACGAACAAATATCCCCTCCCTAATTTACCCGGCAAACAGTGCAAGAGACTTATTTTATCAATATTCTGAAGCAAACCTGATAAAAGGAGACAACATCAGACTACGCTATATAAATTTCAAATACACCCTTAATACGCATAGCCACAAAATAATTGAAAACGCAGAATTTTATGCAAGTATTATAAATATGGGCATTGTTTGGCGTGCAAACCATAACGGCATTGATCCCGATTTTCCCGGAGATATTCCGCCGCCAAAGAGAGTAACCTTTGGAGTCCGATTAACATTATAAAAAAAATAAAATCATGAATAAAAAATTTGCATGGGCTTATCTTCTGATGGCATCAATAGCAGTTAGCATTGCATTCATCAGTTGCCAGAAATTCTTAGAAAAAAAATCAAATCAAAACTTAGTTGTTCCAAACTCACTAACAGACCTTCAGCGCCTACTGGACGACTTCGATAAAATGAATGCTGCTGCCACGCCTTCTATGGGATCTTCGAGCGATGATGATTACTTTGTTCCTGAAAATACTTTAAACACCCTGATACCTACGCTTAGAGAAGTTTACTTTTGGCAGAGCGAGGACTTAACTTCTTCCAATGACTGGAGCGTAGCTTATGAAAAGGTTTATATAGCGAATTTTTGTCTTGAAACACTATTAAATATTACTCAAACTTCATCATCATCTGATGAATGGAAACGAATTCGGGGATCCGCTCTCTTTTTCAGAGCCTATTATTTTTTGCAATTAGCCTGGAATTATTGCCACGCTTACGATAAAAGCCACTCTGCTACTGACCTGGGGATTGTGCTCCGACTCACTTCAGACTTTAATGTCCCATCCGTAAGAGCGACAGTTGAAGAAACCTATTCACAGATAATAGCAGACGCAAAAGAAGCTGTAGCGCTGCTTCCGTCTAAAGCCAATATCCCAACGAGGCCTTCAAAATGGGCAGCTTATGGCTTATTGGCGAGAACTTATTGGTCTATGCGCGATTATAAAAACGCATTAGCTTATGCTGATTCGTGTTTGAAAATCGGGAATGCACTCATCGACTTTAACGGGGATGAAGAAATCAGAACTACATTAAATGCAAACACACCATTTGTTCTCTTTAACAAGGAAACGATTTTTTACTCGGATATGAATCGAAAAAATGGGTTGCATTTCACAAATTCAAGGGGTAGAATTGACACAGCACTCTATGCGCAATTTCAGAATGGTGACCTTCGAAAAACCGCTTTCTTTTCCAAACGCCCTGATGGGTTTTATATGTATAAAGGTAATTACACAAACAGTGTAAGCGCTATGTTTACCGGGATAGGCACTGATGAAATCTATCTGATCAGAGCAGAGGCTTATTTGCGAACAGGCAAAATAAAGGAAGGTATAAATGACCTGAATACTCTTCTCTCAAAACGGTATATCACCAATACTTTTAAGATATCTGATGACATTACAGCCGATGAAGCAATACAAACATTGTTGATGGAAAGGCGCAAAGAGTTGATTATGCGCGGACAAAGATGGATAGATATAAAACGGCAAAACCGTGATGGTGCAAATATTATATTGCGCCGTATTGAAAATGGAGAAGAATATAAACTTTTGCCAGGGGCCGGCCGCTATGCGCTTCCTTTGCCCGCAGATATTATTCGTATCACCGGTATGCCGCAAAATGAAAAATAAAAAAGGTCGGGAGTACACTGTGCTCCCGACCTAAATTGGTAATGGTTACTATCTGCTCCGATTGGTAGCCAATCCACTCGACAATGCATCCACATATGCAATACCCGGAGCGCTCTCCAGTGCAGTTATATTAAAGGATGCTTTTAATGTAGCCGATTGTCCGGGGTTATCAACGGCGCTTTGAGGCACTGTTATAGTGCATGCAGCTTCATCAATGTCATTACAGTCTACCGGCTCGAATACTACATGCCAGTTGCTGTTGGTTTCAACACTGGTAACATCAAGCGGTTTAGACTGATCGTATTGGAAAGTGTACATTGGTGCATTGTTGACATCAGTTGGTGTATGTACATTGAATGCAACGGTACCCAATGCCAGCACCAGCCCTAATGCCATCGCAAAGAGCGGTATGATTTTTTTTATGTTCATTGTAATTCAATTTAAAATTTAAAAATGTTTTTCATTTCGCCCGGAGCCCGATTTTACGGCTCCGCCGCTTAATTAGTAAAATTGCTTACTCTGTTACGGGTTTTCAGCTTTCTTCCCGATATGCGCATAATATTTTTGACGTAAATTTTCCTTTTCAAACTGCCATGCTACAAAAGAAAAAAGGGCTGCTATACTGTTAAACACCAGATGGCCTTTCCATTGCATAAAAGAAAATATGCCACCGCACGAACACGGAATCCGTCCATAAGCACCACTGAGAGCCATGCCCACATAAACAGCAAATGCCAGAAGAATAATCCATGAGCATAACAAACCTATTGCACGGCTTATTGCCAAACTAAGCATCAACGCCATCATAATTTCAATAAGAGGTAATAACCACAACAGTACAGGCGTACTCCACAAGGGTAAGGGCTGTTGCCGGAGGCGAGATGCGAACAATTCGAGATTACCCAGTTTACTTACGGCAGCATATACCCAAAGAGCAATGAGTAAAAATGAAACGCTATGGGTAACAATTCTTTTCATGATTCAAAGTTCCGATCATGGTCAAAGCAAGACAAGCACAATCCCGTTTCGAAAGGAAAAGAATTGTATGATTTTGAAAGAAATAAATAAAAACAATGCCTGACAATGCCAGAAAGGTCACTTCAGATCAGAAGGAAGGCAATCAAAATGCTTCTTGAATATACGGATAAAAGTAGAACGATTATGGTATCCGGTAAGATGCATGACTTCCTTTACGCTCCTGCTCTTTCTTACCAGGAGTTCACCAGCTCTATCCATACGTTTTTTCTCCACAAACTGGCGAAAGGTGCAATCGTATTTCTTTTTAAAAAGCAACCGTAATGTAACCACACTGATTTCAAAGTGATGGGATACAATCTGAGGATGCAGATCCTTGCTTAGATCTTCCATAACATAATTTACAATCCGGCCAATTAAATTGTTCCTGGGTAATTGCGGCTTTGAATTTTTAATCTCATCAGTATCCATGGCTTGTGTATTAATGCGCCAAAATTGACAAAAAACTTTCCGGCTTACCTGCGTAGCACTACGCAAATGCTGCGTGGATATACGCAAATGCGTATGAAAAAAGAAAGGAAGAAGCTGGTGACCGCAGTTTTAAGTTTTGCAATAAAGCCACCTTGTGAGGGTTCACGCTTGCTGCAATATGGATTATTTGCGCGCAGGATTGACGGCTATTTCATCAACGTTTAGTTCGCTATTGTACCGTGGTTTCAGATTGGAAATTTTGCATTGAACGCCAGAATAAAAATCTAAACCTTTAGTCCTTTTCATGTGCGAAAGTTACGGTTGAAAGTCATAAATTGCTCTGCCATACCCCATCCAGGGAAAGACCGATAGTATACAACAAAACTTCAACTACCAATGCGGCTCTCAAAATAACAGACAGATAAAATGAAAAAAATATTTGTAATAAACGGAAGCGCAAGTCAGAACTCTTCGAATCAAAAGCTCATTGATAATTTTGCTGCCCTGACCAAAAATTTCTATAAGTTGACGATCTTAAACGACTTGAAATCTCTTCCAC
This sequence comes from Chitinophagaceae bacterium, assembly GCA_044463745.1. Lineage (GTDB taxonomy): Bacteria > Bacteroidota > Bacteroidia > Chitinophagales > Chitinophagaceae > Ginsengibacter. The sequence continues at coordinate 7,018 of JBIQMB010000080.1, forward strand.
ATTTTGATCCGATCCTTTCTACTGCCAACACGCCTGAAATCATCATAGACTTTAGACAAAGTATTGAAGAAGCGGACGGAATCCTCATCTGTACACCAGAATATGTTTTTAGTATTCCAAGTGGACTTAAAAACGCCATTGAATGGTGCATTTCAACAACTGTATTTTCAGGTAAGCCAACAGGAATTATCACAGCTTCGGCAAGCGGTGAAAAAGGACATCAGGAACTGCAGTTAATAATGAAAACAGTAATGGCAAAATTCACTGACAGCACTACGCTGTTGATTCAAGGAGTGAAGGGTAAAATAAACCAGCAAGGATATATAACAGACAAAAAAACAAGAGAAGACCTGATAAAGTTTATTCACTCATTTAAAAAAATGACCGACCTTGTCCATTAGTTCGCCGTATTCCAATGGGTTATTGTTTCATCTAAAATCTTTGTCACACCTGTTTTCGTCCGCAGGACAAGACAGCGTGAAGGTAAAAATCAGAATTACATTCTCACCCTCCCCTTTCCTCAAACTCATACAATCGCAATTCTGCCTTAATTCATCTTTATTTTGTTAACCAGAACTTCCCAATTCAAATAATTGCATCTGCGCTATTTAAATAATAGAAGGTTCTTGTTTTTAATAACCTGCCAAAGGAATAGATTCATCATCTCCGCGAACCCTTATGCAACTTAAGTTTTAGCAACAGATGAAATAAAATAGTCAAATTTCTAAGTGAATTTGTACCTTTCGCATATTTTAGAGTTATAGGGCATTTTAAAAGACGACAGAAACCAATGAAATTTACGCTGACAATCATATTGACACTTTTAACTTTCTTGACCTATGGACAAGCAAACAATGACACAATACAAGTCATTGCGAAACTAATATCACTAGGACAAGGAAGCAAAATATACATAGCCGAGTATAAAGTTATTAAAGTGGTTAAAGGTAATTTGACAAATGACACCATTAAGGTCGGTTATTACTTTTACAATGAATTTCAAAATGCACCTGACACAGCATTACTCAACTTGACAACTTACACAGGCGACACGAAGATGACCGACTATTATATATTTCCTAATTATGACGCAAAAAAGGGAATTGAGAAAGTAAAAATATCATATGTGGACTTTGACTATTGGGAAGGTTGCGAGACAGGTAAAGGAGAATGCAAACCACTGACTTTTACTCGTAGTTCAAAAGACGAAAAATGGTTTTTAATTATGCCTTGTGGTGGGACAGCGACAACCGTAACACTATCAAAGCAAACAGGAGTTCCGAAAGAGAACGAAGTACTACAGAAATGCGAAATATCATATTCTAACTGCCCGCCCGCTTTTGACTTGACGAACTCGAAAGACGGAAAATACTTTGCTTATATGTTGTCTTGTGGACTTGGTGGACAAATAGAAATTAACCTGACAACAACGAAATGACAAGAAAAACGCCCTATAACAGCGGTTTTGCAAAAAAGCGGGTTCAGTGGTTAATTGAACATTCTACCTCGCATCAACTTTTGTGCTATGTTGAAAGTTATGTGCTCCGAAATCCGCTTCTTCGCAAAGCCGCAAAACGTTAGCGGTAATTGTACAAACCCAACACAAATAACAAAAATGAACTATGGACAGAAGAGTAAAGTTTGACTTTGAAATATATTTTACAAATGGTGGAAGTATAAAAGGTGAAGATTTTAGACTTGATATTTTAGGCGATGACATTTCAGATAAAGAACTTATTGATTACATCGTTCAAGATTTAAGATTACTCATGGTTGGTGAAACAAAAATCCTCAATAAAGAAATTATTACTGAACCACATAAAAGAAAACCTATAAATAAAAAACCTGAAAAAGAGTTTCTGATAGATTTAAGTCATACTATTGAAAATGAGCTTATCACTTACAAAGGCCTTCCTGCACCCATTATTTGCGATTATTTAAGCCGTGAAAATTCAAAACAATTTTATGAAGAAGGGACTGAATTTCAAATTGGCAAAATTGAAATGGTTACAAATACTGGAACATATATTGATTGTCCATTTCATCGCTTTGAAAATGGTAAAGACCTTTCAGAAGTAGGACTAGAATTTTTTACTGACTTGGATGCAATAGTTATCCGTATTCCGCATACAGAAACAATTGAAATAACAGAAGAATATTTAAAGAACTACGAAATAAGAAACAGAGCAGTTCTAATTCAGACAGGTTGGGACGAATTTTGGAATACAGAAAACTATTATGAAAACCATCCGCACTTAACAGAAAACGCCGCAAAATATTTGAGAGATTGCTCTGTAAAATTGGTTGGTATTGATTCTCATAATATTGACAGCACAAAAGGAAAAACAAGACCCGTTCATACAACATTATTAGGAGCAGAAATTCTTATTGTAGAACATCTTTGTAATCTGTATTTACTACCAATAGACGGATTTACATTTAGTGCAATTCCACCAAAATTCAAAGGTGTGGGAACTTTTCCTGTAAGAGCAATGGCAAAACTGAAAACGAATTAAACAAAAAAAACAACTACCGCTAACAAATAAGACTTCGTCGGGCACGTAGTGCCAACGATGAAGTCCCATGTTGTA
>JBIQMB010000081.1:0-9577 GCA_044463745.1 Chitinophagaceae bacterium
AGCCAAAGTTACAATAAAAATCATTCTAATACTTTTGATAGCGGTTTATTATTAATTGTGGCTTATCCGACAAGCTGCATACATTAAAATCAGACCCGAATTAAAACTGGGTCATCAGTCATTTAAAATTATATTCGCACTATGGATACCGACATTTTGTTCAAAGAAAAACAGAAGTTCAGGCAATGGTGGATGTGGCTGATTCTGTTGAGTGTCAACATTTTTTTTCTATACGGAATATACAGGCAGGTGGTAATGGGCAAAACGTTTGGCGATAATCCGATGAGTAATGCAGCCCTTATTATTGTAACGGTTCTGACTTTTGGAATCACCCTGCTGTTTCAAGCCTTCCGGCTGGAAACCATCATCAAAAAAGACGGTATATATGTAAGGTTTTTCCCGTTTCATCTGCGGTATAATCATTACGCGTGGCACGATCTTACCCGGTGTTTTGTAAGGAAATATTCCCCTCTTCGCGAATATGGTGGCTGGGGTATCCGCATCGGATTGGGCGGAAAAGGGAAGGCTTATAATGTGAGTGGGAATCAGGGATTGCAACTGGAGTTTACAACCGGAAAAAGATTGCTTATTGGCACAAACAAACCGGAAGAGGTGACCAAAACCCTGGAACAAATCAATGAATTAAAAACCTGACCTTAATCATTCCGCAGGCTCATCTTCCGTAGCCGCCTTTTCTATAATTCTGAAGGTAAAATGCTTTTGCGACAGATAGCTGAAAATGACAATTATAACTGTGGTGAAAATTTTAGCGATGGTAGGATAAAAATGCATGTATTGAACCAGAATATTCAAGATGGCATAATTAAGAAAGAGATTGATGGCCACAATCAACCCGTATCTGAAAAGCTGAATTCGTCCTTTCAAGTAGGAGCCGGGAAAAACAATATACTTCGACAGGAAAAAACCCAACGGAAAGGTTATACAAAAAGCCATGATCAATGCCGCATTGTATGCTTTGATGACGACAAAACCCAGATCGAGCGGCTGCTTTTGCAGGATAAAATTAAAGCTGATAAAAAACAGAAAGATATCCAGTATCTGATTACTACCGCCGCAGACCGCGTACCGAAAGGTTTGCAATGGGAATATCCTCTTAAATGGAGGATAAAAAAAATCTATGAATTGAAGCGTTTTTTCGCGTACGGCTTTTAAACTCATCAGAAAAGAAGAGCTGTCTGAAAAAATCAACCTTCCGGTCGTAAAAACCAACAATCCTTAGCTATGGCTGATCGTGGTACGGAAAGGTCGGAGCGTTCAATACGCTTATTTTTCAGACAGCTCCTTTAAAAATATTTTATGGCAATACGTATCTAAATCCAATTCCCAATCCCAGACTGGAGCCGGTAGATGGCGCCACAAAGAAGGAGGGATCAAGGCCAAGGCTTATATTGATCGGTGCATCAGCAAATTTATAATCCAAACCGCCGGTAAGCCTGAATGCAAAACCGGTGCTGCTACCTCTGCCTGTTCCGAAGGCGAGAAGGCCACCGCCACCTACAAAGTATTGAAGCCCCTGAGCGCCGTTTATCGGCCCCTGGTATTCGTACAAACCTTCTAATCCGATAGCACCACTGAAAAACAACATTGAACCTTCGAGAGCGGCATGCTCTGCCAGACTGTGACGGATGTTAATACCACCTGAAGAACCATCGCCCACATAAAATTTGGCACCCACAGCGGTTCTGTATTCCTGAGCGCTAACACTTGAAATAGCCAGGCAACATAAGGCAAATAAAAAAACTGATACTCTTTTCATCATTTTAATTTTTTAAAGGGTAGGAAATTTTCATTCCTTTTTGCGTTTGAAAAATTTTATGCAAAAGTATTCATTTAGCAATTAAAACTTTATTTTAAAAAATCGTTATAAATGTTGGAGAAAACCGGAATTTACTAATTGACCCATCACATGCTTTATTTCGCGCTTCAGCGCAACCCGTCCACTTCCGCATGACAGCATGCGCCAAAACAAACAGAGGAAGTGTCGTCCAGGCTGGAGCACACCAGGTTATTTATTTTCTATATAAAGCTCAATTCAAAAGTAATTTTCTATTTTTGAATTTTGCTAAAGGAACAATCCGTTCCGTTTTCATGGCGTATCCGGTAGCATATCGTATATGACTGACAGCAGCAAAGACATGATTAAACAGAATGAATGACTGATTTTTTTCAACACCTGATTCACGAGTTTAAGTTGCCACTGGTAAACCCGGTGCTGATTTTTTCCATTATATTATTTATCATCCTTTTATCGCCTATCCTATTACGGAAATTAAATATTCCGGGGATAATAGGCCTGATTATATCGGGGGTTGTCATCGGCCCTTATGGCTTTAATATCTTGGAAAAAAACTCTGCCATTGATCTTTTTTCCACCATCGGTTTGCTGTATATTATGTTTATAGCCGGATTGGAACTGGATTTAAATGAGTTTAAAAAACACCGAAACAAGAGCCTGGGGTTTGGCTTCTTTACCTTTATTATTCCACTGGCCATCGGGTACCCTGTTTGTTATTACCTCCTGGGTTACGACTTCAATGCTGCATTTCTGACAGCCAGTATGTTTGCCACCCACACCCTGGTCTCCTACCCCATTGTGAGTAAGATGGGTCTTTCTAAAAACCAGGCTGTGGCCATCACTGTGGGTGGAACCATTTTTACCGATACCGCAGTACTTATTATTCTTGCCATTATTATGGCCAATCATCAAGGAAGCCTCAATTCGCAATTCTGGTTGCGGATCGGAATATCTCTGGCTATTTTTCTGGCCATCATGTTCTTCATTATCCCTCGTTTAGCCAAATGGTTTTTCCAAAAGCTGGAGAGTGAAAAACATTCCCATTATATTTTTGTACTTGCCGTAGTGTTTTTCGGCGCTTTCCTGGCCGAGGTGGCAGGTGTAGAAGCTATCATCGGTGCGTTTGTCGCGGGGCTGGCACTGAACAAACTGATACCGCACTCATCGGCATTGATGAACCGGATCGAATTTATAGGGAATTCGCTTTTCATTCCTTTCTTCCTCATTAGCGTGGGTATGCTGGTGGATGTAAGGGTTATACTCAGCGGTCCTTTTGCATTGATTATCGCTGGTACGCTTTCGGTAGTGGCCATTGCAGGTAAATGGCTGGCAGCGTGGGCTACGCAACTTGCGTTTAAATATACGGGTACACAGCGCCAACTTATTTTTGGGCTAAGCAGTGCACATGCGGCGGCAACACTTGCGGTTATCCTGGTAGGATATAATGCAGGTATCCTTGACGAAAATATTCTGAACGGCACGGTCATCCTGATCCTGATAGCCTGTGTGGTCGCTTCTTTTGCCACAGAAAAAGCCGCCAAGAAACTGCTGGTTGAAAGTGAAAATGATAGTGCAGAATCTATCAATGACACAAGTACCCCAAGCGAGCATATTCTGGTGCCCATTGCCAAGGTTGAAAACATTGGCAAACTACTGGAGCTATCTATTCTGATTAAAGATAAAAGTTCGCCCAATCCGATTTCTGTTCTATCTGTCGTATCCAACGATGATGAAGCCGAAACCAATATCGTCAAGGCACGAACCAAGCTGGAAGAGCTGGTAAAAGAAGGATCAGCTGCGGAAACGAAAATCAATATCCTGACAGCGATAGATCATAATGTGGCCAGCGGAATAGCCAGAATTTCCAAAGAGGTGATAGCTGATATAATCGTGATGATGTGGCCAAAGAAAAGTGGACTTATCGACAAACTTGATAATGTAACCTCCAAAATCAGTAAAACCATCTTTATATGTAATTTTCAACGTCCGCTCATTTCGCACAAGAGAATCTTTTTGGTAGCACTTCCCTTTGCCGAGCGCGAAACAGGTTTTGAACTCTGGTTTACCAAGGTGGCAAAGCTGGCCCAGGAGCTCAGTATTCCCATACAACTATACTGCAATGCCCGTACCGGAAGAGCAATCGACTCTTTTCACAAGAAAACCAAGACCACGGCAGCTATTCACTACAATGTGTTTGACGATTGGGATGACATCCTGATCTTGTCTCGTTATATACAGGAAACTGATTTGTTTGTACTGGCATCATCACGTAAAGACGGTATTTCACACTTAACGGTTCTGGACAATCTGCCCTTCAAACTCGAAAAGTATTTTGCAGGAAACAGTAAGGTTATCATCTATCCGCAGCAATTTGAAAATACTTATGACAGTATCGACTACGAGGCTCCTGTAGAACCCCTGAGCAAGGGAATAGAAACCATTCAGTGGCTGGGTAAAGGTATCGGCAGTATGTTTAAAAAAGAGGAATAAAGCGCACCGAATGCTGGTCAAATAAAGTACGAAATAAATACAATGCCGTCTTTAGCCCGTTCCGGTATCTTTTCCCGATTATAAAAAGAAAAGCCGGGGAGGCCGAAGTTTGAATTTGATCAAATAATTTAAGCCGGATTAATTATCTGTATCCAAATCCTTACTTTTGCACCAAATTGTAAGAATGCCTTTTAATTCCATACTGAAACTCTTCTTACCCAAAGACAAGATTTTTTTTAATTTATTCGAAAGTGTTGCGGAGAATGTATTAAAAATGGCTACGAAACTCAATGATCTGGTTAACGAGCCGGACGCTGAAAAAAGGCAGGTCATTACCAAGGAAATTGCTGACCTGGAACACATTAACGACGATTACACCCATCGCATTTTCACCGAACTTGGACGAAATTTCATCACGCCATTCGATCGTGAAGACATTCATTACCTCGCTACCGCCCTTGACGATATCTGCGATTACATTCATGCATGTGCCAAAAAGATAAGTATCTATAAGGTTGATCCTGTTGAAAGTACTTTTCAAAAACTTGGCGAACTGATACTCAAAAGCGGAGGCGAAGTACGTAAAGCTGTTCTGGAATTAAGGAATATGAAAAACCTTCGCCGTATTACGGATGCCATGGTAGCCATTAACAGTATTGAAAATCAGGCTGACGACATCTTTGACCTCAGCATTGAAAGTTTATTTGAAAATGAGCCCGATGCAAAAGAAGTGATCAAGAAACGCGAGATTTTGCAGGTAATGGAGATCATCACGGATAAGTGCGAAGATGCGGCAAATGTTATTGAATCTATCATCATCAAATACGCTTAACCGCCGAAGCGTATTGTACGAATATATTAATGCTTTATGGCTACATTTCTGATTGTTATCATTGTTTTGGCTCTCATATTTGATTACATCAATGGTTTTCATGATGCAGCCAACTCAATTGCAACGGTGGTTTCTACCAAGGTGCTTACCCCCTTTCAGGCGGTTGTGTGGGCAGCGGTATTTAACTTTGCCGCTTTTTTTATTTTTAAAGAACATGGTGTGGCCGATACCATTGCCAAAACGGTAAAGCAGGAATTCGTTACGCTGGCTGTCGTTTTTGCCGGATTGGTTGGAGCCATCATCTGGAATCTGGTTACCTGGTGGTTTGGCATTCCTTCCTCTTCCTCGCACGCACTCATTGGTGGATTTGGCGGAGCAGCCATCGTACACGCGGGTATTTATTCCATCAATGCCGAACCGGTAATCAAGATTGTTTCCTTCATATTTTTAGCGCCCATCATTGGCATGATAGCGGCCTTTATCATATCACTCTGGTTTATCAATTCTTTCAGAAAAGGGCATGCACCCAAGATCATTTCAATAATCATTATCGCTATCGTTATTGCGCTGTTATCGGTCATGTTAGAAACAGACAATTCAAAGATTGTATCTCATTACGAAAATTATTACCTGCGTGTAATTTTCTTTCATGCCAACTTTAAGTGGGTATTGATGGCGTTGATCGTAATTGTGATGGCCACCTTCACTTTCTTTCTCAATACGATGAACACGGTCAAGTCGCACAAATGGTTTAAACGATTGCAGTTGGTTTCATCAGCTGCATTTAGTTTGGGGCACGGAGGAAATGATGCGCAAAAGGTAATGGGAATCATTACGGCAGCACTGATAGCAGGTGGTCAAATTCAGACTTTTGAGGATATGCCTAACTGGGTTCCGCTCTCTTGTTATACTGCCATTGCGCTGGGCACCCTCAGCGGTGGATGGAAGATTATTAAAACCATGGGTACCAAGATCACCAAGGTAACACCCTTTGAAGGGGTGGCTGCAGAAACCGCCGGTGCGCTTACCCTGTTTGCAACCGAAGCGCTCAAAATTCCTGTAAGTACCACACATACCATCACCGGAAGCATCATGGGTGTGGGTGCCACCAAGCGTTTATCAGCCGTAAGATGGGGCGTTACATTTAACCTGGTCATTGCATGGATCATTACCATCCCCATCAGTGCCCTCATTGCCGGACTTACTTATTACATTTATCATTTCTTTGTTTGATAATTCCATTTCGAACAGTTTGCAGATATATTAAATAACATTTTCATTAATTTGCATTTATGAAAAAGATTTTAGTTACCGGAGGCTGTGGGTACATTGGTGCTCATACAATAGTAGATTTAATTCAAAATGGATTTGAAGTTATTTCGATTGATAACAACTCCCGATCCACACTAGCATTATTAAATGGCATCAAAAAAATCACCGGATTGGAGGTCAAAAATTATCAGGTTGACTTATGTAATTATGATGAAACCTGTGCCGTCTTTCAGGAGAATCCGGATATTGCCGGCATCATTCATTTTGCTGCATACAAAGCAGTAGGCGAATCGGTCCAAAAGCCATTGGCCTATTATGAGAATAATCTTTTTTCGCTCATTAATATATTAAAATCAGCAGCCGAGTTTTCTATCCCTCATTTTATATTTTCTTCTTCCTGCACGGTTTACGGCAATCCGGATGAAATTCCTGTTACGGAATCCTCTCCATTAAAACCGGCAGAATCTCCCTATGGAAATACAAAAAAGATGGGAGAGCAGATCGTGACAGATTTCAGTAATGCATCGGGGTTAAACAGTGTTCTGCTCCGGTATTTCAATCCCGTGGGCGCACATCCTTCCATTGAAATTGGCGAACTGCCCCTGGGACGGCCGCAAAACCTTGTTCCGGCTATCACCCGAACAGCCATTGGTAAAATAGAACAACTAACGGTTTTTGGGGATGATTATGATACACGCGATGGCAGTTGTATCCGCGACTATATTCATGTATCCGATATAGCTGCGGCCCATACATTGGCGATGCAGTACCTGATGCGCCAGGCAAATGAATCACCGGTTTCCATATTTAACCTTGGAACAGGGAATGGAGTAACCGTTTTGGAAGCGATTCACGCATTCGAAAAAGTGAGTGGAAAGAAGCTGAATTACAAGATTGGCCCCCGACGCAGCGGTGATGTTATAGCTACCTATGCCAATAATTCACTTGCACGTGAAAAGCTGGGTTGGGATATCAAATTTTCGTTGGATGACATGATGTCAACAGCATGGAAATGGGAACTCAAACTTTCTGAAGATGAATCGCTGCATAAGAATCCTAATTTTCAGATGAACTGATTGGGGTTGTTTCTTCTTTTTTAAACGCAGAGAAAGGAAGGGCGCAGCGGTTTCCGCAGAGGATTTACTTTGTGATTCTTCGTGTCTTGGTGCCTTTGTGGCGAATTGACCTTTGCATCTTTTTTAAACGCAGAGAAGGAGGAGCGCGGAGATTTCGCAGGGTTTTACTTTGTAATTCTTTGTATCCTGGTGCCTTCATGGCGAATCGACTTTTGCATCTTTTTTAAACGCAGAGAAGGAAGGACGCAGCGGTTTTCGCAGGGATTTACTTTGTGATTCTTCGTGTCTTGGTGTCTTCGTGGCGAATTTACCTTTGTATCTTTATTAAACGCAGAGAAGGAAGGACGCAGCGGTTTTCGCGGGGGATTTACTTTGTGATTCTTCGTGTCTTGGTGCCTTCGTGGCGAATTAACATTTGCTTCTTTTTTTTAACGCAGAGAAGGAAGAGCGCAGCGGTTTCCGCAGAGGATTTACTTTGTGATTCTTCGTGTCTTCGTGACCATATGGCGCATAAAAAGAGACTATGTGAATCTACCTTTCTTAACAAATCCGGCAGGAACTAACCTTTCCCTCATTTTATGGAATCACTTATCTTTGCCCGCCTGTAACTATACGCAGTAACGGTCTAAAAACAGAATCAAACATTATGACAAAGGTTTTAAATTTTATAATAAAATACAGGCTTTTATTAGGTGCCATCTTTTTGGCCGGCGCTATACTGGTAAACCTACAATCAGGCTTCTGGCCTTCATTTGTACTTTACCTGATCGCAGTTATTCTCATCGTCGGGCATTTTATTTTCGGCCCCATGCGCCTTATTCAAACCCACATGGAAGAAGGCGATATGGAAGGCGCTCAGAAGGTCATTAATTCCATCTGGTTTCCGGGTCTGCTGATCAAACCCGTGAGAGCTGTTTATTATACGCTGAAGGGAAATCTGGCCATGGTAAACCAGGATTTTGACACCGCCGAGAAGCACATGAAAAAGAGCCTTAATCTGGGGGTTCCGGTTAAGGAAGCTGAAGGAGCCAATAAACTTCAGTTGGGTATGTTAAGCATGCAAAAAGGAAATATCAGAGAAGCCGAATCTTACATTCGCCAGGCTATCCGTGCCGGACTTCCTGATAAGGAAAACAAAGCAGCCGCCTACCTGCAGCTTTCATCCATTATGGTTAACAAAAGAGAGTTTAGGGCAGCCAAAGAATACTTCAAAAAGGTAAAGGCACTGAAGCCCACCACACCTCAAATCGTAGATCAGATTAAGCAAATGGAAAAATACATTTCGCGTATGCCCGGTTAATACTTTGCATGAAAAAGATTAAAATCGTATCGGTATCTGTTGCAGTCATCGCATTACTCTACTCCATTTCCATATTATCGGGAGGATGCGCACAGATAGGTATGCCCGTGGGAGGCCCGAAAGACACGCTGCCACCTGTATTGGTAGCCGCAAACCCGGTCAATAAGTCCGTCGATTTTAAATCAAACCGGATCACCTTAACCTTTGATGAATACATCCAACTCGACAACCCTATACAGAATGTCATTGTATCACCCATTCCAAAAAAGAATCCATTTATTGACTTCAAACTGAAAACAGTCAGCATCAAACTTTATGATACCCTGATACCCAACAAAACCTATGCTATTCAATTTGGTAATACCATACGTGACCTAAACGAAAACAATCCTTATAAAGATTTTGATTATGTTTTTTCAACGGGTAAATATATCGATTCGCTCACGCTTGAAGGGTCTGTAACGCTCGCCGAAACAGGGAAAGCGGATTCTACACTTACGGTTCTTCTATACAGCGACCTGAGCGATTCGGCCGTTTATAAGCATAAGCCGGAATACATAGCTAGGCTAAATAAAGAAGGAAAATTCAGGTTTAAATATCTGTCGCCCGGTTCTTATAATATTTTCGCATTAAAGGATGAAGGAGGACAATATCTTTACAATAATCCATCTCAGATTTTTGCTTTTGCAGATAGTGTGATCCATCTCGGCTCAGAAAAACAGGATTCACTTTCACTGTACGCTTATCAGCAGGAAAAAGAGCCCGTAAAAAAAACAACCACAAAAACCGAC
>JBIQMB010000082.1:0-9544 GCA_044463745.1 Chitinophagaceae bacterium
TCCATTCAGCATCAAATGAAAGAATATTCAGCCCCCAGGCATCCTTTTTGGTTTTGTCAAGGGTTACCTTGTTTTCATGATAAGGAAGTATCTCTCCGAACCCACCCATGCCAATGGTCCAATCTCCCGGCTCAGATAGTGCATCTTTGAAGTCGCCTCCGATATTCATTTCAGCTATTTCTCTTTTCCATCCCTGCCGGCTTGCGGCTCCCTGGTAACCAAATCCGCGGAGATAATCTCTTTTATCCCCAAAAATATTTCTGAAGCGTGGGATGTAAAATCCATTTGGCCTTCGGCCGAAATAGTATTTGTCATCATATCCTTCTACTCGTCCGCTGGCACCTACTCCCAAATGATGATCCATGATATTGTGGCCTAGCTCTCCACTGCTGCTTCCCAGCCCATCGGGCCATATATCAGTAGCCGAGTTCATGAGTATCCAGGTACTGTTGAATGTGGATGCATTCAGGAAAATGACTTTGGCAAAATACTGATAGGTTTGATTGGTTTCGGCATCCAGCACTTCTACTCCTTTGGCTTTTTTGGTGTCCTTATCATATAGTATTTGGGTAACAATACTGAAAGGACGAAGCGTAAGATTTCCTGTAGCCATGGCCGCAGGAAGGGTAGAGGATTGGGTGCTGAAGTAACCGCCAAACGGACAACCCAGCCAGCACTTATTGCGGTACTGGCAATTAACCCGGTTTTGAATGGGTTGGGTAAGATTGGCTGTTCTTCCGATAATCAAATGACGGTTATTATTGTAATGCGTTTTGATTCGCGCAGCTACATCTTTTTCTACACAATTTAGCTCCATTGGCGGCTGAAAAAAACTATCGGGCAGGTGTGGCAGGTTTTCCTTTGATCCGCTGATACCTGCAAACTTCTCTACATAAGTGTACCAGGGTTCGATATCCTTATATCTTACAGGCCAATCGATGGCGATTCCGTCTTTAGCATTGGCTTCAAAATCAAAATCGCTCCATCTGTAACTCTGGCGGCCCCATAGCAATGAGCGTCCTCCCACATGGTACCCTCTAAACCAGTCCATTCTTTTTACCTCTGTATAGGGGCATTTCTTTTCATCTACCCACCAGTCCAGGTTAATCTCGTTTAGCGGGTAATCTCTTTTCAGAACCGGATAATCTTCAATCATTTTTTGGGTGCGTCCGCCACGATGAGGGAATTCCCACGGTCCCTTTTGAGCATTCACATAATCTTTGATGTGCTCAATATTTTTTCCTCTTTCAAGCATGATGGTTTTCAGCCCTTTTTCGGTAAGTTCCTTCGCTGCCCATCCGCCCGAAATGCCGGAACCTATTACAATTGCGTCATAAGTGTTATCTGCCATTTGATTTCTGAGTTTCTATGTTAATTACAAAAAATGGTTGTTTATTTTTTACTGAAAATGCGTCTTTCATGCCTCATACATCACAAATATGCACGGCCTCTTCAAGCGATTTAATCTTATCCTCTGCTGCCGGTACAAACTCTTGCGCCACGTATCCTTTAAATCCGGTTTTTAGGATCGCATTCATTACAGCCGGATAATACAACTCCTGGGTATTTCCAATTTCATTTCTGCCGGGTATGCCCGCTGTATGATAATGAGCAATGTATTGATGATTTTCCCTGATCGTATCAATCACGTCGCCTTCCTGCACCTGCATGTGGTAAATATCGTAAAGAAGTTTGAAATGATCTGACCCAATTCGTTTACACAGTTCTACACCCCAGGCGGTACGGTCACATTGATAGTCTTTGTGGTCTCTCTTGCTATTAAGCAGTTCCATAACCATGGTGACACCGTTTTTTTCAGCGGTTGGTAGAATTTTTTCCAAGGCTTTCCGGCAATTTACCAGTCCCGTTTCATCATCCAATCCATTTCGCCGTCCACTAAAGCAAATCAGGTTTTTATACCCTGCTTTTTTCATTAGCGGGATAACTTCAAGATATTCTTTGATTAATTTTTCATGGTTAGCCGGATCGTTCAGTCCTTTATTCAGGTTATTATCACCGGCTGTATAGCACATCGAGCTGTAAATACCATATTTCTGCATAATTGGCCACTCCTTTGGACCGGTCAGGTCTATGGCACTAAAACCTATTTTCTTCACAGCTTCGCACAATTGTTCTAATGTGAAAGAGCTGTAGGTCCATCTTGAAACGGAGTGATTAATATTGCCCTTTAATTTTTTAGGGAAGCCAGATTGACAACCGGCCACCGCTGAAGCGGCGGGCCCTGCGATAAGAGCGGCACTGCCTAATGCTATCCCTTTAATCAGGTCTCTTCTTCTGAGCATAGTTTATTTTTATAAGGTCGATTAATAAATAAAATTTTATATCGGCTTTAGTTCCGCTTTCTTCGGCGGATTTTTAAAGGTAATTAAAAATAAGATAGCTACCACCACAGCTATGCCAGCCGGAATCAACCAGGTCATCTGCCAGTTGGCTCCAGCCTCTGTTTTATAACTGTCTGCGATAAAACCGGCTATCTCAAATCCGATAAGCATACCTACGCCGTAGGTAGCAAGTGTGATAAGCCCCTGTGCTGAACTCTTGTACTTTTCACCCGCCTTTTGGTCGGTATATATCTGCCCTGCCACAAAGAAGAAATCATAGCATAAACCGTGTAAAGCAATTCCCAATATCAGCATGAATGTTCTTTCATCCGCATTTCCGTAGGCAAATAAGACATAGCGTATAGCCCATGATATCATGCCGAAAAGAATGGTTTTTTTAAATCCGAACCGAACAAAAAATATAGGAAGCAGTAACAGAAATAAAGCTTCGGATATCTGACCGATAGACATCATCCCGGTAGGATTTTTTAATCCCACATCGCTCAAAAATGGATTGGCATACTGGTAGTAAAATGCCAGAGGAATACAGATAAGAACGGCTGAAATAAAGAAGATGGCAAAGTTTTTATCTTTTAAAAGTTTCAATGCATCCAGGCCAAGCATTTCTCCGATTTTGACTTTTTGTTTTCTGTCAACTGTAGGCGGAGTTTTGGGTAAAGTGAAACTGTATAATCCTAAGAGTAATGAGCCGGCACCGGCAAGTAAGAAAGTATTTTTGAGCAGGCCGGCTTGTACGCTTTCCTGAGAGTCCCAACCGAAGGCAAAACTTATCAACTGTCCCGCCACGATCCAGCCCACGGTTCCCCACACGCGAATGGACGAAAATTCTTTCTCGGGGTTATTCATTTGTCTGAAAGAAATGGAATTGACCAGCGCCAGTGTTGGCATGTACAATATCATATATGCTAAAACGTAAGGATAAAATACGCTTACATCCGGTGCCTGATACATTTGGTACATCAGAACGGCGCCTACCAGGTGAAGGATGCCTAAAATTCGTTCGGCGTTAAAGTATCGGTCGGCAATGAGACCAATGATAAACGGAGCAATGATAGCTCCCCACGACTGGGTGGAAAAAACAGAAGCGGACTGTCCACCGCTTGCATTCAGGTTGCTTCCGAGAAATGTACCCAAGGTAACAAACCACGCTCCCCAGATAAAAAAGTTTAAAAACATCATGAAGGAAAGCTGGAACCAAATAGATTTTTTCATCCTTAAAATTTGAAATTATGTTTGGAGTGGTTAAATATACTATTTTTAAAACCGCAATATATTTTTTTTATTCTGATTATTTTACAAACAAATAAATATAGATGGTTATGAACAGAAAATTAAGAATGGGGATGATAGGCGGCGGTCGCGGAGCGTTTATTGGAGCTGTACATCGCATTGCAGCAAATCTGGATGGGCTGATAGAGTTGACGGCAGGAGCATTGAGTGGGCATGAAGAAAAGGCAAGATTATCCGGAAAGGATTTGTTTTTACCGGAAGACAGAATTTATACGAGTTATAGGGAGATGATCGAAAAAGAAAAGAAACGTTCGACAGATGACAGAATCGATTTTGTATCAATTGTTACACCCAATCATGCACATTTTGAACCGGCCATGATGGCTCTTGAAAATGGTTTTCACGTAGTGATAGATAAGCCGATAACCTTAACGCTGGATGAATCAAAGCAATTAAAGAAGAAGGTGGATGAAACCGGCCTGATGCTCTGTCTAACACATACATATTCAGGTTACCCTATGGTGAAGCAGGCGCGGGAAATGATCAGGCAGGGAAAGCTTGGAAAAGTTCGTAAGATAGTAGTAGAGTATCTTCAGGGATGGCTTAGCGAGCCTTCAGAAAATGAAGGAAATGCACAGGCGGCATGGCGTACAGATCCGGCCCGGTCGGGCAAAGCCGGATGTATGGGAGATATAGGAACACATGCAGCGCATCTGGCTGAGTATGTGTCCGGATCAAAAATAACCAAGCTATGTGCGAACCTAAATATCTATGTACCGGGCCGCAGGCTGGATGATGATGGTAATGTGTTGCTACGTTTTGAAAATGACGCCTCGGGATTGCTTACGGCCTCGCAGATTGCCGCGGGGGAAGAGAATAATTTAACCCTGCGCGTGTATGGCGAAAAAGGTGGTATTGAGTGGGCACAGATGGAACCCAACTCCTTAATCGTACGGCCGCTTCATGAGCCGATGCAAATTCTGCGGGCAGGAGCAGGGAGTCCTTTTCTGGAAAAAATTGCTGCCCATAATTGCCGCACACCGGGTGGCCATCCCGAAGGTTACCTGGAAGCGTTTGCCAATATTTACAGGAACTTTGCGCATTGTTTATCTGCACGAATTGAAGGAAGAACTCCTGCGCCGGAAACCCTTGATTTTCCGACTGCGGAAGATGGTGTGAGGGGTATGGCGTTTATTGATAATGTAGTGGCTTCCTCGGAATCGGATAAGAAGTGGTGGGATTTTGTGGTTTGATGAGCTGTTTTTTTTATGGTTGCTCCGTACCGGATTTTAGGGTAGAGAAATTTAAATGGTTTATGAAAGCTTTCGGAAGGGAGGGGTTTTAGAATTGTGTGGTTTTGTGGAGGATGCTTCCTAAATATGATCATTCACGCATTCCAGAAAAAGAGACTCTTAAGAGAAAAGATAAAAGCAAAATCATTGATTTTGAAAGGTCACCTGGGATCCTTAAAAGAGACATTGTGAAGAAGAAAGGATATACTGAAGGAGCGATGGAAATAAGGTTATTTTATTATAGAAGATTTTGGTATCGGCCGGAGACGGATTATTTGTTTATCCACGTGTTCAAATAAATATTTGTATTGACCTTTTGCCTGGGTGCTTCTAAGTTCAATCTGTTTGGATAATGAAATATTTCCTTTTCTTATGGGGAATAAATTATGTTTTTCAATGTATTCAGCGATTTCATCAAAACTCGCCTGAAAATCCTCTTTGTCCAAATTAATGATTGCAATAACAATTGCCTCATGAAGAGATAGGAGGTTAATTAATCCTGACATAAGTTATTGTATTTAGTTTTAGAATCGTTTAAAATCTTGTTGAGGTCCTTAAAATCTACTGTGTCTTTTGTACTCCTAAATTGTAGAATCGAAATTCCTAATTTTTTTAAATCTTTTGCCAATTGCCTAATATTATTTTCTGGGATGACGAGAATTTTTAGAGGGCTCGCCTTGTTCATTATACTATATAGGTGTAATTGGCCAATTGCCTCAAATATATTTTGCAGTGTCAATACGGACTTAATTTCAAATAATATCTGCATTTTATTGTTTTGATAGATAGCTAGGTCAAATTGGTTATCTTTTCTAATGTCAAATCCTTTATCTACAAGGATTTCCTTCAGGGCTTTTACAATTTTACCATGATTTGATAAATAGCTAATTTGCTGGCTAACAGTATAGGATTTAAACCCATAAAATTCATCAAAATAGCTTTTGTTATCAAGTCGGGAAAGAGGCGTTTGCGTTTTTATTGCATGTTTAATGTTGTTTACATCTTTTACAAATTCAGCTACTTTATGGCCAAATTTTTTATCATTAAGAGCAGCAATCAAAAAGTATTCTTTTGACTGGTTATCCGAAATATCCACTTGAACAATTGTCCCGAAATAACGTTGTTTAAAAAATAGCTTACTAATGCCTTTCCTTCCACCACCAATCCTACCGGAATGAAGGAGGTAGAAATTACCATTCCCATCTTGAGCCCACAACCCGCCAATTCTAAAATTTGGTTGTTCAACTTTGCTGTAATTTATTTCTATCACTATGTCATTCCCTTTTCCATGAGAAAAAGGGTCCCCAACTCCAAATGCGTTCCAATATCTATTGTCAGTTCTATAATTATTAAATGAAAACCAGACCTTCTCTCCTGAAATATAATTAAGGTTTAAGTTTATACTTTTTGGCCTAAATGTAACTTTAGCCATTCCGCTTTTTATGGGAAGAGATTTCATTTTTTTCTTGAATTTTTCTTGAAGATTTTCTATCGTTTTTGAGTCGGTGACTGGTTTGAGAGGTATCATGATTTTATCTCTTTTTAATTTGATATGAAATTAATACAAAAAAATAATTTCGTCCCTTTCATTGTTTCTGACACAGGAAGCTAAATTTCCTGTTATCCTCTTCGCAGTTTTAAAAAATAGTAATTCACGGTTAGGTTTTATAATTTGACCTTAAATTTTGACGTCATTCTTGGCAAGCAACATCAAACTTAACTTCATCTACTCTATTAAGACGAGCAGCAAAGTTCAGTCTGTTGAGAAGTGAAAACATGCGAATAAGTGCCTAAGTTACAATAGAGTCTACCCCTAACTTCAGGTGTTGTTCAACGCATATAGGTGATTTCTCAACTCGCCCTATTCAGCCTTTATGTAGCCAGGCATTCTAAAGGCACCGCTTGAAATGACTTCAATCTGTATTTTTTTTGCACCGTCATCAGTTAGAACGCGCACTTGGTTCTACTACAGAGTTCAAAAAAAGAGACGCTACAGATAAAAAACAAGGATGAAATTGTCGATTTGCAAAAGTGACGCAGCCCCCTTGAAAAATACATTGCAAATGAAAAAGAACCTTTCCGGAACTCGTGAAGCTTCTGCTTCGCGTCATGAATAGAGCGAAGCAGGAGCTTCACATTCCCAGGTTTCACAATCACCTATGATTTCTTTTTCCATCGCTACAGCGTCCGCACGAGAACTAAAGAAGATAAAGAATAAATATTCCCGCACGTTCTCTTCCGTCCATAATCACATATTCCTCCTGTACTGCCCGCCCACTTCGTACAGAGCATGGGTGATCTGGCCCAGGGAGCAATACTTTACAGTCTCCATCAGCTCTTCAAAAATATTACCATTATGTACGGCTACATCTTTCAATCGCGTGAGCATCTCTTCGCTCTTGTCTTTATGAAATGCTTTAAATGCCTCCACATTCTTAATCTGGGCTTCTTTCTCTTCTTCCGTACTACGAATAATTTCGTTGGGAATGATGGTGGGTGATCCTTCTTTGTTTAGAAAAGTGTTTACCCCAACGATAGGATAGTCACCGTGGTTCTTAAGCCTTTCATAATAAAGGCTTTCTTCCTGAATGGTATTGCGCTGATACATTCTTTCCATAGCTCCCAGTACACCGCCACGATCTGAAATTCGGTTAAACTCTGCCATGACAGCTTCTTCTACCAAATCTGTCAGCTCTTCGATAAGGAAGCTACCCTGATTGGGGTTTTCGTTCTTGGCTGTGCCCAATTCCCGGTTGATGATAAGCTGGATGGCCATCGCTCTTCTTACGCTTTCTTCCGTAGGGGTGGTGATGGCTTCGTCGTAAGCGTTTGTGTGCAGGCTATTGCAGTTGTCATAGATAGCGTATAAAGCCTGAAGAGTGGTGCGAATATCATTGAAGTCTATTTCCTGCGCATGCAGGCTTCGTCCGCTGGTTTGGATATGGTATTTTAATTTTTGAGATCGTTCATTGGCATTGTATTTATGCTTCATGGTTTTGGCCCATATACGGCGGGCCACTCTGCCTATCACACTATATTCCGGATCCATTCCATTGCTGAAGAAAAAAGACAGGTTATGAGCAAAGTCGTCAATGTTCATGCCCCGGCTCAGGTAATATTCAACATACGTGAACCCGTTGCTTAGTGTAAAAGCAAGTTGTGTAATCGGATTGGCGCCGGCCTCGGCAATGTGATATCCGCTGATGGAAACAGAATAGAAATTGCGAACGCCATTATTGATGAAGTACTCCTGCACATCGCCCATCATTTTTAAGGCAAACTCGGTAGAAAATATGCATGTGTTCTGCGCCTGGTCTTCCTTCAGAATATCTGCCTGTACGGTTCCGCGCGCTGTAGAAAGAGCTGAAGCTTTTATTTTTTTATAAACATCATCCGGTAATACGTCCTGCCCGGAAAGGCCCAGCAACCGTAAGCCCAGCCCATCATTTCCTTTGGGGAGATGCCCTACCATGCTACCTTTTTCCGGATAAACGGGTTCGCCATTTACACCAAGGTATTTGGGCAGGTCTTTTATATTGTATTTCTGTTCAATCCTTTTATTGACTTCTTCCTGCAGATTGTTTTCGATAATATATTTTTCACACTGCTGATCAATGGCGGCATTCATAAAGAAAGCCAGAAGCATAGGTGCGGGACCATTGATCGTCATGCTTACCGAGGTTTTGGGATCGCAAAGATCAAAGCCGCTGTAGAGTTTTTTGGCATCATCAACGGTAGCTATGCTTACGCCGGCATTGCCGATTTTGCCGTAAATATCGGGCCGCCGGGCCGGGTCTTCACCATATAATGTAACGCTGTCAAAAGCAGTACTCAGTCGTTTGGCAGGCTGGCCCAGGCTTACGTAGTGAAATCGCTTGTTCGTTCTTTCCGGTCCGCCTTCTCCGGCAAACATACGGGTTGGGTCTTCCCCTTCTCTTTTTAAAGGGAACACCCCGGCTGTGTAAGGATAAAGTCCCGGAAAATTTTCCTGTAACTGCCAATACAAAATATCACCCCAATCCCGATAGCGCGGCACAGCGATTTTGGGTATCTGCAAGTGAGAAAGTGACTCGCTGTACAAGGGTTGTTTGATGATTTTTCCCCGTACATCATATTCATAAAACTCTTTTTTGTAAGTGTTTTTGAGATTGTCCCAATTTTGTATCAGATGCTTATTTTCCGGAAGTAGTTTTTCTTCTATTTCTTTAATGAGTTTTTCCAAAGGCTCATTCTTACCGCCCAATGCGTGAAGTGCACCGGAGAGGCGATACCATTCCGTTGCCAACTCTGATTGTGATTTTGCATCCTGGTTATATTTATCAATCGTTTCGGTGATCTCTGCCAGATAGCGCTGCCGCTTTGCCGGAATAATACTTTTGTTATGCATATCTGCAATTAACGTAGGACGATACGGCTGATAATCTGTTTTAGATTTCTCATTGAGCTTAGCTATTACCAGATTGTACAAGTCATTACATCCCGGATCGCTGAATTGTGATGCAACTGTTCCGATGACGGGGATATCTTCGTCCTTAGCGTCGAACAACACATGATTTCGTTTGTACTGTTTCTTCACATCCCGCATGGCATCGTCTGCTCCGGCTTTGTCGAATTTGTTGATGCAGATGATATCCGCATAATCAAGCATGTTGATTTTTT
>JBIQMB010000083.1:0-9475 GCA_044463745.1 Chitinophagaceae bacterium
TTACATTGATGTTTACATTATGGGCGAAGGAACCCGATTACTTGAGTTTGCTGACAAAATAAAACAGCGTGAGGGAGTGAATAGTCTCACATTCAGCTAATCACATCACAGTAACTGTATTCCGTGTGCTTTACAAAGGTGTACCATCTCTTCGGGCCAGATGCCGGCACTCACTTCACCAACATGCGCCTTGCGAAGTAAAAACATAGCTACACGTGACTGCCCTATTCCGCCGCCCATGGTAAGGGGAAGTAATCCCTGCATGAGCCGTTTGTGAAACAAAAGATCGAGTCGGCTTTCTTCTCCCCTCAACTTTAATTGATGAAGCAGCGCTTTTTTATCAACGCGGATACCCATGGAAGAAAGCTCAAAAACCTTCTTCAACACAGGATTCCAAACCAGGATATCTCCGTTCAATCCATAAAATCCATCCTCATTTTCTGTGGTCCAATCGTCATAATCAGGAGCCCTGCCATCGTGTGGTTTATCATCCGACAACCGACCTCCGATACCGATAATGAATACGGCGCCATACTTCTTTACAATTTTCTCCTCTCGTAGAGCCGGAGTCATATCCGGGTACAGTTGAAGCAATTCTTCGGCGTGAATGAAATGAATCTTCTCCGGCAAAACAGGTGTAATTTCAGGATGCATTTCCTGTACAAACACTTCTGCCTTTTTCAAAATACCATAAAGTTTCTCCACCGTATCCTTTAAAAATGACACCTTCCGGTCTGTCTCTGTAATGTGCATCTCCCAATCCCACTGATCCACAAAAAGCGAGTGCGTATTATCGGGAAACTCATCGGGCCTGATGGCGCTCATACTGGTAAACAGCCCTTCGCCGGCCGGTATTCCGTAGTCAACCAATGCCATTCTTTTCCATTTGGCAAGGGATTGAACAATCT
Source organism: Chitinophagaceae bacterium (assembly GCA_044463745.1). GTDB lineage: Bacteria > Bacteroidota > Bacteroidia > Chitinophagales > Chitinophagaceae > Ginsengibacter. The sequence continues at coordinate 909 of JBIQMB010000083.1, forward strand.
CTGCCCGCTGCTCATTCATGGCTTTAATCGGAAATGAAACTGCACGCTCAACGCCGTTGAGATCATCATTGATTCCGGTATCTTTTTTTACAAACAATGGAGCACTTACCCTATGGAGGTGCAATTCTTTCTCAAGATTACTTTCTATGAATGATTTTATTTTTTGAAAAGACCTGGCCGTCATCAGGGGAGAAACCACAGGTTGGTAACCTTCGGGAAGAATTAAATTTTTCAGGGAAGGATAAATATTTTCAACTTTTTTCAAAGGGTTTTCTATTATCGTTTTCAAATCTAAAGTATTAAAGTTTTACTTAAATGTTTTTTATGTCTTTTATGGTTTAATTAGATGTAGTCTAACAATTGGGCAAATGTAATACAAGTCGTACAAAAACAGGAATAACTAAAAAAACTTTAGATTTTGTAAAAAACTTTCTACACTTTATAAATAAGTTTGAGAAATCAGAAGATTATTCACCAAATGAATGAAAAATATAAAAAGTTAATGAACTTTTGACAGAGCTTCATAAAGGGCAGCGGTTACTTCTCCCGGTTTACCGGAGCCAATGGTTTTACCATCAACAGATAGAACCGGAAGCACCCTTTTGGTACTGCTGCTGATGAACGCCTCGCGTGCTTTGTAAACCGAATCAACCGACACAGCTCTTTCTTCAACCTCAAAACCAGACATAGCAAGAATATTTTTGCGGGTAATACCGCCCAATATTTTTTTATCCGCAGTGAGAATTTTTTTGTTTTCATCAACAATAAAGAAATTAGCCCTCGGGCATTCCCTCACTTCGCCATCGGAAACATATAAGACATCATCTGCATGTTTTTCTCGGATCAATGGTTTTAAATAAATGGCCATCAGGTAATCGATTGTTTTAACGTCGGGCAACTGGCGCTGATGATTGTAAGTGATAAGATTGATTCCTTTTTCAAAAGTTTCTGGAACTATTCTGAACTCACTTTGGGTAATGATGAGATTCGGTTCACTGATGGTATAGCCGTCTTCGGCATATCCGCCTGTAACGGTTACCTTTATACCTGAATCGTTCATTTTATTTTTATCTATTAACCGGAGGATCATTTCTCTGACACCATCACGGCTGATACCACTATCTAACCGCATTTTTTTAGCAGAATTGAGCAATCTGGTCAAATGATCTTCGAGAAAAGCAGGAGTGCCATTCCGCGTAAGAAAGAAATCAAAAATTCCATATCCTCTTTGAATAGCCAGATCGGATAAATGTAATGCGGCTTCATCTTTTGAAACCAGCTCGCCATTAATAATGGAGTAGTGTTTGTTCATCATTATAATTAAAATATTTTCTCATTTTTGGATTTGTGCATGTGTCCTTAGCCGATACCGAATTCACTATGCAGCGCCGGAATTAATACATCTCTGAACCCTTTATTAATCAGTCTGTTTTGGAATTCCATCTGCACATCATAATCTCCATGTACCAAAAAAAGCTTTTTCACCTCGCGTGGATCCTGACAAGCCAGCCACTGACTCAGATCATCGTAATCCCCATGCGCACTCATACTGTGTATTTCGCCTATGGTGGCATTCACCTGATGGGATATTCCGAATATACCCACTTCTTTTGGATGCGAAAGAAGGCGCGCTCCCAGCGATTCAGGTACACAATAACCCGTCATTACGATGGCATTGCGGCTATTTTCAATATTGTTGCTGATATGATGCTTCACCCTGCCGGCTTCCGCCATTCCGCTTGCTGAAATGATTACCATGGGGTCTGTCCTGAAGTTTAGTGATTTGCTTTCTTCTACCGATTTTACAAATTTCAATCCTTTGAACTGAAAAGGATCATCATCCGTTTTTAATATCTTTTGCACCCTGCTATTGAAATATTCAGGATAGCTTTTTATCACTTCAGTAGCTTCCATACTCAATGGGCTATCCACATAATAAGGGATGGCAGGAAGCCGGTTTTCAAGTTCCAACTGATTGAGCGCAAAAAGAATTTCCTGCGTTCTGCCCACGCTGAATGCAGGCATAATCAATTTGCCCCCTTTGTCAATGCAGGTTTCCTTAATCCACTTTAGTAACACATCAGGTGTGCCTGTAACCCGGTCGTGCAGCCGGTTTCCGTATGTGCTCTCCATAATTATATAGTCAGCCTGCGGAAAATCGGCCGGCGAACGCAATATGACATCTCTATACCTGCCAACATCGCCCGAAAAAGTGAGATGCGTTGTTTTTCCGTTTTCTTTGATTCGAAGATGAACGGTGGCACTACCGATAATGTGTCCGGCATCCAGGTAGAGAATATCTATAAATTCATCGATGGCATACCAATCATTATAATCTATCACTTTAAACCGGTCGGTTACTCTCTGCGCATCCTGCAATGTGTACAACGGTTGCAAATACGACTTTCCCTGTGCTGCACGTACCTTGTTTACAAACTTCAAATCACTCTCCTGAATGCCCGCACTATCCTCCAGTAAAATGACAGCAAGATCTTTGGTGGCGGGTGTACAGTATATTCGTCCCTTGTATCCTTCTTTAACCAGTTTAGGCAGCAATCCCGAATGATCAATATGAGCGTGCGATAAAATAACGTGGTCAATCTCTGCGGGTTCAAATCCGAAATCACGATTCAATATATCAGTTTCTTTACCCAACCCCTGATACATACCACAATCGAGCAAATATTTTTTCCCATTCGAAAGCGTTAGCAAATGTTTTGAACCGGTAACGGTACGCGCTGCCCCGTGAAATGAGATCTTCATCCGTAATATTTTTGGGTAAATATAATTATTAGAAATGAAGCGCAGATCATTTCCTTTTACGGAGCCTGCTCCCGGCAATCCATAACGATTTCTTAAAGAAAAAATGAAATGAGGAATTAACGGGCTTAAAACTCTAAAGTTTTCTTAAATGGCTGTAACCGGTCACATTCAAAAGAGGGACTTATGTCGTTAAGGCGTCAAAGATTACATAAATCAAATTATGAAAAAGTTTATACTCTTAACTTCTGTTTTCCTGGCAAGTGCCTTTTATGTTTCCGCACAACAGGTTAAAGGAATTTTGAAAGACTCAGCCGATCATTCTCCGTTAATGATAGCTACCGTTTCTGTTTTAAAAACCGACAGCACCACGGTGGTAGCAGAAACTATTAGTAACGAACAAGGCGAGTTTTCCTTTAGAAATATCCCGGCAGGAAATTATTTTCTGTCTGTATCCTACATTGGTTATAAAACCCTTATGAAAAGATTTTCGATGGGAACTTCCACCTATGACTTTGGGAATATTGATATTGCTAAAACTGCCGAAGTGCTTACCACGGTTGTCATTGATGGTACACCTCCGCCTGTGCGCATGAAGGGGGACACCACTGAAATAACCGCAGCCCAATTTAAAGTGAACCCGGATGCGAATGTAGAAGACCTGATTAAAAAAATGCCGGGGATTACAGTTGACAAACAGGGGAAGGTGACAGCCCATGGTGAAAGTGTACAAAAGGTTACCGTTGACGGTCGAGATTTTTTTGGCGATGATGCGGCCGCTGCGTTAAGAAACCTGCCTTCAGAAGTAGTGGATAAAATCCAGATTTTTGACAGACTCAGCGACCAGGCACAGTTGACCGGCTTCGATGATGGAAACACCACAAAATCAATTAACGTAGTCACCAAAGCCAATATGCGTCAGGGGAATTTTGGCCGTATATACGCCGGTTACGGAACCGATGATAAATATATGGGAGGTGGCAATATCAGCTTCTTTAATAATGCTCGCCGGATTTCCATTGTTGGGCTTACGAATAACATTAACCAACAAAACTTTTCATCAGAAGATATGACCAATATGGGCGGCGGCAGAGGCGGTATTGGCGGCGGTGGCAGAGGTGGTTTTGGTGGTGGTGGCGGGTTTAACGTAGGTCCGCAAAGTGGTATTGCAAAAACCAATGCGCTCGGACTTAACTTTAGTGATGTATGGGGCAAAAAGGTTGAGGTATCGGGAAGTTATTTTTTCAACAACAGAAACCTGTCGAACACACAGATTACCAATACCCAATTCCTGAATCCCGACAACAAAAGTTTTTATGATGAGGATGCGGTTTCGCAAAACACCAATAACAGCAATAGATTGAACTTAAGGGTTAAATACACCATTGACTCCAATAACACCATCCAACTCAGAAGTGGCGCATCATTCAATGGGAATAAATCTACCAACTCGATCCTTGGTTTGATGACGGGTGAGGATCATTCCCAATTATTGAGCAAGACAGATAATATGCTCAGGAATAATTCGGATGGCTATCAGATTAATTCAGGCCTTCTTTACAGTCACAAATTCGCAAAGCCGGGCAGGAGTATATCCATGGATTTCAGCACCAACCTGAGTAAGAACAGTGGCGCCAATTACAATTACGCATTAAATGAGTATTATAAAATGAACGTGGTGGCCGAAGAAACCAACCGCTTCACGGATAATGAAAACAATACAAACAATTATCGGATAAACCTGGAATACACGGAACCCATCGCTCCAAAATGGCAGATGCAGGTTAACTACAACCCCTCATTCCAAAAGAGCTTTGCTGATCAGCGTGCTTACGATTTCGACTCGAGCCACATGGGTTACACTCACTTCAGGGATTCGCTGAGTAATAAGTTTGAAAACACATACAACACGCACAATACCGGTATCACCATCCGCCGCGGAGATCGGGATAACATGGTGTCGGTAGGCGTTAGCTATCAGTATAGTGAGTTAATGAGCGACCGAACCTTTCCATCGGTTACCCATATCGACCACTCATATAATAACATACTTGCCAATGCATTTGCAAGGCTTAAGCTTGGTACCTACAGCCAGTTGAGGTTATCTTACCGTAGTTCAGTAAGATCCCCCTCAGTTACGCAATTGCAGGACGTAATCAATACCACCAATCCGTTGTTTTATTCTACCGGTAATGCCAATTTGCAACAGCAGTATGATAACCGGATATTCGGAAGGTTTTCTTATGCAAACCGGGTTTCGGGCAACAGTTTCTTTGCCGGATTCTTTATGACAAACACAAACAACTACATCAGCAACGCTACCTTTACTGCCAAGAGCGACTCTACCTTATCACAGGGAATCATCCTTCACGAAGGAACCCAACTTTCCAAACCGGTAAATCTGGATGGTTATTACAGCGTAAACAGTTTCGTTAACTTCAGCATACCTGTCAAGTTTATCAAGTCGAACCTAAATCTGAATGGTGGTGTCGGATACTCAAGACAACCGGGAATGGTTGATTACATTAAAAACATTTCGAACAATTATAATTACAATGTTGGAGCCGTATTAGCAAGTAACATCAGCGAATACATTGATTTTAATTTGTCGTATAGTATCAACTTCAACAACGTTGAAAACTCAATCAATCCGCGAAATAATAACGACTATCAGGCACAGAGTGCAGGTGCCAGCGTTAACCTGCTCACTAAGAAGGGCACATTTTTTCAAACAGATATGTCGCACGAAAGCTATAGTGGTTTAAGCGCCGGCTACAATCAGAGTTATTGGTTGTGGAATGCATCGGTAGGCCAGAAGTTTTTAAAGGGACAGAAAGGAGAATTAAAGTTGACCGTTTTTGACTTGCTGAATCAAAACAAAAGCATTACAAGAAATGTAACTGCTACCCAGATTCAGGATTTAAAAAATCAGGTTACGCAGCAATATTTCATGCTCACCTTTACTTACAGATTAAAGAATTTTGGCAAGCCTCAATCAGGAAGCCGGGGCGGTGGCATGGACGGTGCGCGCCCGATGATGCCCGGTAGAAATATGATGGGACATTAAATTGACCGATTAAAAAATACTATAGTAAACAAATGAAGTAATGAGGGTATTGTTCTATTTTTGACCAGTCTATGAGAAAAACCGGGAATCGGCCTGTTCTCCCGAATAGCGGCTCCCGGTTTAAACAATTCTACAGCTTAAAAAAAGCAGACCTTGGACGAATTAGAATTAATATCGCGCTTGAAGAAAAAAGATAGAGAAGCTTTTAAGAAACTGGTAGAAGACTGGCAAGGAATGGTATATAACACAGCGTTGGGGATGTTGCAGAGTGAGGAAGACGCTGAAGATGTTTCGCAGGAGGTTTTTGTACAGGTTTATGAATCAATTGGTGGTTTTAAGGGTAAATCCAAACTTTCAACATGGATATACAGGATTGCTGTAACGAAATGCCTGGATGCCATCCGAAAGAAAAAGAGAAAAAAAAGATTCGCATTTGTTCATAGTCTATACAACAAAAACGATGAATTAATGCATGATCCGCCAGATTTCGTACATCCGGGTATAAAAGCAGAAAGAAAGGAAGACGCGGAAAAGTTGTTTAAAGCACTGGAAAAAATACCAACCAATCAGAAAACAGCGTTTATCCTGAATAAGATGGAAATGCTTAGCTACCAGGAGGTTGCAGATATAATGGAGGTAAGTACAAATGCCGTAGATTCGTTGCTGCAACGGGCCAGAAAGAATTTAAAAAAACAGTTGGAGCTAACTTTAGCAGAGTAAACCGCTGGATTTTATTTATAAAAGCGTCAAACACAATTAAAGAACAGATGATATGAAAAATGAAAATAAAATAGAGTCTATTCTGAACAGTCTGGAGGGTATGCAAAGAGCAGAGCCCAGGCCATTCTTTTTCACAAGATTAGAGGCAAGAATGCAAAAGGGAGACGCTTTTGAATCCATTATCCGATTCATTTCACGTCCGGCAGTCGTTATCACATCTGTTTTGCTCATTATATTTATTAACGCTTTTACCATATTTTCAAGTCTTCCTGATCAGTCTCAAAGCAATATGGCATCTCAGGAAATAGCCTCCGTAGATGAATACATTCAGATAAGTTCTAACTTATTCGACACCGAAAAATCCAACCCATAAATGACCACCCGCTATACAACCCGAGTCCTTTTTCTGATTATCATTCTTCTGCTCGTGACCAACGTTGTCATGTTGTTTCTGTTTGTTTTTTCACCCGAAAAAGCATCAAAAAACAAGCGGCATTCATCCTCGGATATGAGTATGCCTGCCTTACTGAAAGATAGTGTAGGATTTTCGGAGCAACAGCTTGCTGATTATCAGGCATTCAGAGCTGTTGAAAGACCCAAATTGAGGGAGTTGTTTAGTAAAATGAGGACAACCAAGGAAGAGTTTTATAAACATATTTACATGGATAACGCTGATAGCACCGCTGCCATCGCACTTGCCGACTCTATTGGCATGTTACAGCGTACTATTGATTTAAATATGAAAAACTATTTTTCTCAGGTGAGGAAGCTCTGTACGGAAGATCAATTGCCTGCCTATGACAGCACGATAAAAAGAGTGATTGGAAGGATGACAGGAATTTCGGGCAGATCGGGCAGCAGAAATGGAAATTCTAAACCCAAACAACCTTAAAAAACACCCTGACATAAATTATAAAAACACCAGTATAAACGCTAACCTGAGGACCTCACAGCCATTGACAATCTTTTCAGATTGTATTTCGCTTTAATGTCTTTTCAGAAAAACCACCAAAAGAACCACAAACAGAACCCTCGCCGAGGGTTCTTTTATTTTACCGATCCCCTCCCGCCAAATGTTTTCATTTTTATAAAACCTCAGGCAACACTATATTGAACGGCTGCAACTCTTCCTTCGTGCCCGAACTATTGTTATCTTTGCCGCCAAAAAATTTGATACCGGAATGCTATTGGGTTTACAGAATGTCACTTTCGAATTTGGAGCAAGAACCATCGTTAAAAATGCCACATGGCACATCCAGCCCAATGAACGCATTGGACTCATTGGGTATAACGGAACCGGTAAATCAACCCTGTTAAAAGTTTTGACCGGACAATATTCCCCTTCGGAAGGAACGGTAGAAAAGGGAAGAGAAACCACAATCGGATTCCTGCATCAGGACTTGCTGAGTTTTGAGACCACCGAAAGCATTCTGGAAGTAGCATTACAGGCTTTTTCTAAGGTAAGAAAGCTGGAAAAAGAAATTGAAGACATTGGCCGCGAGTTAGAAAAAACTTCGGATGAAGAATTGGCCAATATTTATGCAGAGAAACTTCATGAGCTTGAAATAGCAGGCGGCTATCACATTCATCATAAAACGGAGGAAATTCTTCAGGGACTTGGCTTTGCCAATGAAGATCTGTCGCGCCCCTATTCAGAATTTAGCGGCGGATGGCGTATGCGCGTACTGCTTGCGCAAATGATACTCATGAATCCGGATGTTTTATTACTGGATGAACCGACAAACCATCTGGACTTGCCTTCTATTGAGTGGCTTGAACGTTACCTGCAGCATTACAAAGGTGCAGTCGTTATCGTATCGCACGACAGGTTTTTTCTGGATCGCATGGTTAACAAAATTGTGGAGCTTTACCAACAAGAGCTGCATTTCTACAGCGGCAACTATTCCTATTACATGGAGGAAAAAGCATTGCGCATTGAGCTACAGCAGCGGGCATACGAAAACCAGCAGGATTACATCAAGCAACAGGAGCGTTTTGTGGAACGATTTAAAGCCAAAGC
>JBIQMB010000084.1:0-9406 GCA_044463745.1 Chitinophagaceae bacterium
TCGGCCTTCTCGAACCGAACGGTACAGGTCGTGAAGGATACCCTGGATGCGGATCGGTCCTTGCTTGTCTTTTCCGAATTTGTGAGTGCAGAAGATGCCATTAACTTTTTGGATAGACTGAAACGCAACGTGGGCTCTGAGATTTCATGGCTACCTGCGGATAAGTATTCATTCTTTATCATTTCGGATGAAAATCTGGAGCTACTGAAGGAAAATAAAAAGCTCGAAAATTATCTGGAATTATTAACGGAAAAGTATCCGGGTAAATTTTAACTTAGCTGACTCAATTAAGCAATGAAAAGATCATCAAATAAAAAGAAGTCATCATCCATTAGCCCGTCAGTAAAAATTTTATGGACAATTGTGCTGGGCGGCATTGGAGCGGGTATCCTCATTTTCGGTGGTGCCTATTTTGGTTTATTCGGAAAACTTCCGTCGCTGCAGCAACTGGAAAATCCGGAAGCTGATCTGGCAACCGAGATATATGCCAATGATGAAAAAACAATCATGGGGAAGATATACTCTGAAAACAGGGTATCAGTAGATTATAAAGATATAGCACCCGGTGTCATTGACGCACTGATAGCTACCGAAGACGAAAGATTTTACAGCCACTCCGGTGTAGATGCCAAAGGGATAGCCCGTGCGGTGTGGAGGCTTGGTAAGGATGGCGGAGGAAGTACCATTACCCAGCAGTTGGCCAAAAATATTTTGAAACAAGGAAGAGGAAATCCGCTGAGAAGAAGCATTGATAAAATAAAAGAGTGGATTGTAGCCATTAAGCTCGAGAAGAACTTTACCAAACAGGAAATCATCGCCCTCTACCTCAACCGGGTCAGTTGGTTAAATGTGTATGGTATCCGAAATGCATCCCTGGTTTATTTTCAGAAAGAACCTTCTGAGCTTACCATGGATGAATCAGCCCTACTGATCGGAATGCTTAAAGGCCCCGGCGTTTACAATCCCATTTCACGCCCCGAATCAGCATTATCGCGCCGCAATGTGGTACTCGACCAGATGGTGAGAAACAATATGATTACGCCTTCTGCAGTTACAATGTATAAGAAAAAGCCATTGGGCATCAAGTTTAAAACGCTGAGCGAAGAGTCGGGTATAGCGCCTTATTTCAGAGCTGTTTTAAGCAAAAAATTGCAGGAGTGGTGCAAATCGCATGTGAATCCGCGCACAGGAGAAAAATATGATTTATACCGTGATGGCCTGAAAATATATACCACCATAGACCCGGTCATGCAGCGTTATGCTGAAGAAGCTGTTATTAAGCACATGACCAGCATGCAGAAAATCTTTAATAAAGAATTGGGCAAAAATGTGTGGAAAGGCCATGAAGATATTTTAGAAAGAGCGATGAAGGCCAGTGAAAGATGGAGACTTATGAAGGAGCAGGGGATAGAAGAAAAAGAAATCAGGGCTTCATTCAATAAACCGGTTAAGATGAGAATTTTTGCATGGAACGAAAAGCGCGAAACGGACACAACCCTGACCCCGCTCGACTCCATCAAATATCTGAAACAGATGATGCAAACGGCTTTCGCAGCCATGGATCCAACTACCGGCGAAATCAAGGCATGGGTAGGCGGCATTGATTTTAAATGGTTTAAGTATGATCACGTTACAGCCAATCGTCAGGTAGGTTCTACATTCAAACCTCTTTTATATACATTGGCCATTACCGATGCCGGTTTGACGCCGGAATCATACCTGGGCGGAAGACCCATCACCCTGGCTAAAAAAACCATTTCGGGTGGCGGTGGCACCATGGCTTACTGCCTGGCCAAATCGATTAACGTGGCCGCCTACGACCTGATGGAGCGGATCGGACCGAAAAAAACTGCCGATTTTGCGCATGAAGTCGGCATTAAAAGTAAAATTCCCCTTGTACCTTCAATAGCTTTAGGTTCTGCGGATATACAGCTTATCGAAATGCTGCAATCTTACACCATGTTTCCAAACAGAGGCTTCAATGTGGAACCGATCATGATAAACCGAATAGAAGATAAAAATGGGAACGTACTCGAAACATTTCAGGCAAAAACAAAACAGGTTATCAGCGAAACGGATGCATATACCATGTATCGCATGATGCAGGGAGTGGTAGATTACGGTACTGGCGGATCGATGCGCTGGAAGTTTAATATAACCAGCCAGATGGGCGGTAAAACAGGTACTACCAATGATAATACAGACGGATGGTTTATCGGATACACGCCACAGTTACTGGCCGGAGCGTGGGTAGGATGTGACGATCCTTTCTTAAGGATAAAACAAACCAATGGTGGTAACCAGATGGCGATGCCCGAGTTTGCTTATTTTATGCAAAAGGTTTATGCAAATAAAGATCTGGGAATAGACCCGCGGGCAGAGTTTGAAAAACCGGCTCAACTTGATAATGATCCGATTTTTGCTGATAAGAATTTTGCAAACATCATCCTGGAGGGCAAGGGCAGCGACTTTACGGAAGAGCCCGCCAGCCATACCAATAATAGCGACTACGCAGCACCGGTGTATGTTCCGATAGAATCAGATCTGGAAAAGAAAAAAGAACCGGAACCGGCTAAAACCATTGGCCCGCAAAACTTCATCCCTGAAAAAGTGGATACATCAGCCAAAAAGAAGGAAACCCCCAAGGATAAATCAGATGGAAAGACGCCTAAGGCTGTCATGCCGTCTAAAAAAGATAAGCCCAAAAATAACCAGAGCGATTATTGAGTTGAACAGGCCGGGCCTTTCTGGAAAATCATTTTGCCTCAAATTGCTATGGGCATGGCCTGAACTATTTTCCGGTTTACACAAAAGTAAATGGCGACCGCTTTAACTGTAAATAGGCGCTTTTTTAATATGAATGTTTTTGTTTTTATCTGCAACCATACTTAAGATGAAAGAAAAATCCTCGGAAAAGGAAAACTGTAAAACCAAGCTTCCTACCCTTTTACAAAAATTTGAATTACGCTTATAATGTACGAAATTTGACGTTTTTCAAAATGAAACCATTATGAGCAGAAGATCTTTCCGCACCATTTTTTTGTTTTCCTTGTTTGCTTTGGCTACCACCATAGCTCTGGCATGGGGCGCCTGGGGGCACAGGCATATTAACCGCGCAGCCGTTTTTTCATTGCCCGAAGAAATGCGGGTATTTTATTATAACCACATAGATTATATTACCGAAAGTTCGGTAGTGCCTGATCTTCGCCGGCCACTTCTGAATGATAAGGCAGAAGCACCGAGGCATTTTATAGACATCGAAGATTTCGAAATTCCCATTGCAGATTTCCCGCAGAAGCCCAAAGAAGGGTATAAAAAATACGACAGTGCTTTTCTGGCTAAGTCGGGCATTTTACCCTGGTATATTCAGGATCTGATGGACAAACTAACCCGTGCATTTAAATTTAAAAACAAGTCGGATATCCTGTTTTTATCCTCAGAGATAGCGCATTACATTGGCGATGCCCATGTACCTCTGCACACCTCCAGTAACTACAACGGGCAATTAACCGGCCAGGTAGGCATACATGCGTTGTGGGAAAGCGTATTGCCTCCCATGTATGGAGATAATTTTAATTTTAAAACTGATAAGCCAAGATATATTTCGGACGTAACGGACTACACGTGGAAGATGATTGAACAATCGCACTCCCTGGTTGACAGCCTTCTTAGAGCTGACATGCGCGTTCGCAAAAATTATGATAGCACCAATATTTATAAAAGAGATGCGGCAGGTAACCTGGTTTTGTTTTATAATAATCCGGTTTACTCCGACAAATACGCTGCCGATTTTCAAAGAGAAATGGGCAATATGGTTGAGGATCAGCTAAGGCGCTCTATATACGATATATCATGCTATTGGTTTACCGCCTGGGTAAATGCCGGCAAGCCTTATCTGAATAATCTGGATGATCCGCATCTTACAAAACAGAATAGAAAGAATTATAAAAAAGAATTAAAAGCCTGGCAGAAAGGTAAACTTCTAAATCTGAAAACCGCTACCAGGGTGATTGATTAACCGAAGATGAAAATGCGGTATTGAGGCACTTCATTACTTTTTAATTTGACTTTTAGTGCAAACAGAACGAAAAAAAGTATTACAAATAGCTATAAACTCCTAAATTTACACATCCTTTGCTTAGGCACTGGGCATTAAAACCAAATTATTCAATAAAAAAAATTTTTATTATGGCTAAACAAATCACTGCTTACTGCATGAAAACGAAAGAAAAAAATGTTCCAATGCAGGATGCAGTAATCTCTAAAACAGCAAGAGGCGGATATATGGCACAAGGCCATGATGGTAAGGGAAATAAAATGACTACCATGCTCAGTGAAGCCCGCGCTCTTGAAGCCATCAAAGATGGTGTAGCAAAGAAACAGGGTTGGTAATTTAACTTGATAAAGAAAAAAGGTACGCTGAAAAAAGGGTACCTTTTTTCTTTATTTTTTGGGCTTATCGCCTACTATCCGAATGGATTTTTCTTTTATGATCTGGGGCCAGCCACCGGCTATAACCCGCACATCGTGCAGGCCTTGCTTCTTCATAAGTGATGCAGCGGTGTAGGCATCGCGCGAATCATCAGCATAAAAATATACATGACCTTCTTCATCCAACGCAGCTATCTGGGCTACGTCTGAAAGTTCAGTTAATGGCAGCGGAAGGGCACCTTCAATATGGCCTTCTGAAAAAGATTCAGGATCTCTAAGATCTACCAACAGAATATTTTCATCAAACCTGATATCCATACCCAATTCATCCGGCTCTACGTCTATTAATAAATCAATTGGCAAACCGGCCGCTTCAAATTTTTTGCGATTAAAAACGATAAAGTTCTCCACCTTTTCCATGCCATTTTCGGGCGGCGGAACTTGCTTCAATAATTTCTCAGCATCAGAATCTGCAACGATAACCACAGGCTTACCGTTGTTAAAAAACAACTTCAGATTCTTATAAAAATTTTCATCTGGGGATAAAAAAACGCTTCCGGATAGAAATCCGGAAGCAAACTCTTGAAGAGAGCGAATATCAACAAAATTGTAGCTTTGCTCCCTGTATTCTGCCAACTCTTTTGTGGTCAGTTCTTTCATGTTTTAATCAACCAAATTGCTTACAAATGATTTGATCTCGTCAATCCTGTCAAGATTCACTGTGTAAAAAATAAATTTTCCTTCACGGACGGTTGAAACAATATCTGCCTTACGTAGGATAGCAAGATGCTGAGATGCAACCGACTGCTCAAGTCTTAATTTTACATAAAGATCAGTAACAGAAATTCTTTTGTGTTCGTAGATTGTCTGAACAATCAATTGCCTCAATTTGTGGTTAATAGCCCTCAAAACAAGTGCAGCTTTTTTTATTTTCAAAAAATCTGCTTCGCTAAGAGGCCCCTCTTTTTTTTGTACGGCTTCCCTTTGATGAGAAGCGTAGGTTGTGTTTGTCATAATCTTGTGATTTTCCAATTTTAGGATCAGTTAAATAGTATCTACAAATATACGTTGGGTTTGAAAGCTTATATTATAATGATTTACTAAAAAAATGTATATTATTTTTTCAGGTTTCTGATAAAAACTTCTTTCAGATATAGAGGTATGGCGCTCGCAGCATCTGTCAGGCGTTTTGCGGCAAAATCATCAAAAATAATTTTTGCAAATACCTGCTCGTCGATCTCATTAACCATAAGAGTAGGCTCAATTCCTGTGACGGTTGTAAAGTTCTCCAGCCCAATTCCAAAAAACAAGTGGTTCCCTTCCGGTAATGAATCTGCAAAATAGGATTCACCAATTTCTACTAATGCTTCTTCTTCAACTGTGGTTAATGAGTGGTCATAAACCCCTGAATAATATTCGTTTTGCCGGGCGTGTATCAGAGAAACATACAATCCGGATTTATCCGCTTTTTGATGTACTGCTGTGGCAGCAAGTGCTTTAAGGCAACTGCATAAAACCAATGGAATTCCCAAAGCATAACCAAGGCCTTTAGCCGCTGATAAACCTACCCTGATGCCGGTATAACTGCCCGGCCCGGTGGTGATGCCGATGGCTGCAATCCGGTTTAGAGCCAGGTTACTATCTCGCACCAGCTCCTCTATTGCTTCGTGTACAAATGCACCATGTTCGCGCGGATTACCATTCTTTTTAACGGCGATTATTTTATCATCTTCCGTCAAGGCGACAAATGCTTCATCCAGTGATGTATGTATCAATAATAAATAACTCATGTAATATTTGTGGTTTTTTCAGGCGTAAAAAGTGGCATGTAGCGGCTATCCGATTCTGCCATGCGGCGGAGGAGTTTATACACTTTATCCTCCCCGATGTTTCGGCACCATTCAAACGGTCCGAAAGGATAATTGGTTCCAAGCTTTAAGGCCATATCCATATCTTCCGGGGTTGACACTTTTTCATCCAATGCCTTGTAAGCTTCATTAATAATAGAAACGATGACCCGTGCAGACACAAGCCCGGGCACGTCTTTTACCCTAACAAACTCCCTGCCCAACTGATGAATAGCTTCCACCGCTTTATCATTTACATCACCGGCCACTTCCCATGTTTTTCTTTCTAAAAATCCGGGCCATCCATTCATTCGGATTACACTGCCGCTGTAACCGGTTTCATCCGACGTACGAATAACTTCGTTGATAAAAAATATCTGATTAGTTGACTGACTTACGAGCGCCGGTACGGGCAAACGGTTAAGAAAAAAACAAGCATCATATTGATCAATTTTTTCCGGCAAATTTTCTGCGAAAGCCACGTCAGGCTGATTTTCCGGAATATGGATACTTATTTCTTTCTGTTGATCATATGATGCAAGAATCAACAATTTCATTTGTTCTTTTAATTGCAAAAATAAGTTTGTTGAATTGAAATCACAGGATTTATAAAAAGGGTGTCGCCCTTGCTCCAGTTCAAAAATGATAAAACCTCGTTGCATTTATTCAATCTGAATACCGATTATGATTAATACCCTCTGCTGTAAGCAGATAATTGTCAGCCCCCTATTCCTTATATATGAATAAGAAGTGAATTTCGCACTACATTTGCAACATCAGGATCGCCAACCAGGCCGAACATTTAAGTAATAAAGAGTGTAACCAACCGGGAAACAACAACACTTTTGACGGCTGATTCCGGTGTTCGTCTGCAAAGCTATCCATCATTGTAAATTTTATTCGAATATGCAAAAAGAAATTATTAAAAGCGACAATGCGCCAGAACCCATCGGCCCATACAGCCAGGCTGTAAAAGCAGGAAATCTACTGTTTCTTTCAGGCCAGGTGGCCATGGACAGGGAGAGCGGGCAGATCAAAAATGCCAACATCACCGAAGAAACCGCACAGGTGATGAAGAATCTGAACACGGTATTAAAAGCAGCCGGTGCCGACTTCAGTAATGTTGTTAAAACCTCGATCTTTCTGAAAGACATGGCATTCTTTAATGAAGTAAATGCAGAATACGGAAAGTATTTTACATCAGACTTCCCCGCCCGCGAAACGGTGGCTGTTAGAAGTCTTCCACGCGATGTAAACGTCGAAATTAGTATGATCGCTGTCATGTAAATTTAATTCAGTTGAAAAATCTGGTCATCATTACAGCCCCGGTTCATCCCTGGCTATCAGAAGCGCTTCAAAAAAAAGGCTACACCGTTCATCATGCCGAAAAAATATCGTACGAAGAGTTGAGTGCAATTATCGGTGAGGCGGATGGTCTTGTGGTAACCACCCGGATCAAGGTAGATCGGGCTCTGATAGATAAAGCCACCCGCCTCAAATGGATCGGGCGTCTGGGAAGTGGTATGGAACTTATCGACACTGAATATGCTGAAAGCAAGCAGATTCATTGCGTGAGCAGCCCCGAAGGTAATCGGAACGCTGTAGCAGAACATGCACTCGGTTTGCTGCTCAATCTTTCCAATCACATCACCAGAAGTTATGAAGAGGTCAGGCAAGGTAAGTGGCTGCGAAACGAAAACAGGGGTTTTGAACTGGAGGGAAAAACCATAGGTATCGTCGGTTATGGAAATACCGGCTCAGCCTTTGCGCGACTGTTATCATCCTTTAATGTAACCGTACTGGCTTATGATAAATACAAATATGGATTTGGTGGCGGATACATCAAAGAAGCCAATGCAGAGCAGATAGGCAAATATGCAGATGTGGTAAGCATGCATATTCCGCTTTCGGAAGAAAACTATCATTTTGCGAATAAAGCATTCTTTGACTCATTTCAAAATTCGCCTGTGTACCTTTCTACATGCAGGGGAAAGGTAACAGATACGGAAGCATTAATTTCAGCTATGGAAACAGGCAAAATTTCAGCAGCCGGATTGGATGTACTGGAGAACGAAAAACTTTCAGGATATACCGAAAAAGAAACGGCTCAGTTTAAAAAACTCATCTCCTTTCTAAACGTTATTGTGACGCCTCATATCGCCGGATACAGTCACGAAGCTTTTTTGAAAATGGCCCAGGTTCTTGTAAAAAAACTGAATCTTTAATTTTTTTTTGTCAAAAAAAGTTTATTATATTTGTGTCTCGTACAACGCCACTAAAAAGCGGCGTTGTATTTTTTTTAATAATTGAACTGAATTTAATTTCACTTAAAATGTTATACCACACTGTTTTTTATCGAAAACAGCCTTTTGACTCCGGGGTCAACAGGATGAGCTAACCACTGGTATAACGATCCATTCCACATTTTTTTTCTCTTTTAATTTCAATGTTATGACACAGGTAAATTATGTAACACAAGAAACTTTTGAACAAATGCAGCAGGAACTTCAGAAAATGAAGGCTGTAGATAGACTGGCCATTTCCAAGGCTATTGCCGAAGCCCGGGAAAAAGGAGATTTAAAGGAAAATGCTGAATATGATGCAGCCAAAGAAGCGCAGGGTATTCTGGAAGCCAAGATCAAACATCTGG
The DNA here is from genome assembly GCA_044463745.1 of Chitinophagaceae bacterium. Lineage (GTDB taxonomy): Bacteria > Bacteroidota > Bacteroidia > Chitinophagales > Chitinophagaceae > Ginsengibacter. Next base: position 8,929 of record JBIQMB010000084.1, read on the forward strand.
AAGGCGTGATTGCTACCTCACGGATTGTGGACGCCAGCACGCTTGATACCAGTCGGGTATCCGTACTTACCTATGTTACGGTTACCAATCTGAATACCAAAAAACAACTGACCTACCAGATCGTTTCTGAGAAAGAAGCTGATCTGAAACTCAAAAAGATTTCGTCTTCATCGCCGGTAGGTGCCGGACTTTTAGGAAAGTCGATAGGTGACATTGCAGAAATAAAAGTGCCTGCAGGCATGATAAAATTCAGGATCGATAATATCGCGGTTCATTAACTTCGCCTGCATAAAACTATATTTTCAATGACCATATTTACAAAAATCATTAAAGGCGAGGTACCATCCTTTAAGATTGCAGAAAATGAAAAATTCTATGCATTTCTGGATATTAATCCATTGGTGATGGGCCATACCCTGGTGATTCCTAAGGAAGAGATTGATAAATTTTTTGACATGCCGGAAACGCTCCTGTCCGA
>JBIQMB010000085.1:0-9399 GCA_044463745.1 Chitinophagaceae bacterium
TGCGGGGATTAAAATACTTCCAAAGCATGGCTGATATTTTTCGGGTGGCCTGCCATGCTTCGTTATCCTGTGTCCAGCTTTCATCCTTATTGTTTCTGCTGCATACGGCAAAAATATATGGATGCGGCCCATTTACATAAAGAACCTCACCCCTGCTGGCATCTACCGCTCCATTTTTACTTGCTACGAAAACATTCGGAGGTATTTGTGATATAGCCACCTCATCCCAATATTGGCGGCCCAGCATCCTTAGCATCCTTTCACTGATTTGCCGGCCAATTATTTTATTATCGAGGATCATCTTCATCAAACCCGCTATTTCTCTTGGCGTTGTTTGTCCCCATCCGTACACCTGCCAGTCGCCCCGGCGGCCTTCGGTCCGGCTATTAACCCGGGTATATTTCATACCCATTTCTTCCATTAATTTATTGATGGTAACTCCACCTCCGGCGAGCCCTTGCAGCCACAAACTGGCTGCATTATCACTATAGCTCATCATTAAAGAAATAATTCTGGCCAGTTCAATTTTTTCACCACTTTTAAAGGAGGCCAGCATATCGTCGCCTTCGTTATAGTACAAAGAATCGGTATAGGTCATGGATTGGTGATAAGTTAATTCTCCTGAATGGATCTTATGCATAATGCCAATGAGAATCGGAATTTTGACCATGCTGGCTGTCGGGAAAATTGTATCGGCATTGATAGCAATTGATTTTCCGCTTTTTAAATCAAGAACGTAGATACCCATCTCACCATGAAAAGTTGTAACAATTTCCTGCAGATCGTTGTGTAACTTTTGAAATTTTTTCTGTGCTGATACAGCACAAAAACTTAGAAGGAGAATGGAAGTAAAGAATAAACGCATTTATAAAAAAGAATTGTATGTGCTGCAATTTATAAAAATGAGATAAGAACATCGTAAAAAATGTGGCTAAAGTAGCTATAGCACCTCGAACACTTGCACTGAGCATGGGATGGAGGCTAAAGCCACGTACTTATCCCAATAAAAAAAAGCCATCCGATCGGATGGCTTTTAATAAAGGTTTTAAAACGGGTTATTGGATTGGAATATTTTATTAACCGAAGATACCGCCTTTCTTAAGTTCGCGCGATCCTTCTCCGATCAGGAAACCATTTTGATAAATCTTGATTTGATAAGACCCTTTTTCAAAATGTCCGGCCGGAACGAAACCAAATTCAACATTCTTGGTTTTAGAAGTTTCAAGATTTACCGGAAGTTTGGCAGTAAATTGTTTTTCACCTTCTTCACGTGTATTGAAAGTGCCTGAACCGGGGGCAGAGGTTACGGTTTTACCATCCGGGCTGATAACTACCACATAGATATCGGCAGTACCGGATTGTATGATTCTGTTTTTAACATCAAAACTTACCAGAAGTTTATCCACTGCCTTGGCATTGGTTTTCACTTTTTCTTTACCGTTCTTTTTAATCTTCAACGGTGTAATGGTGATGTTTGATGCATTCAGTGTAGAAGCGATGTCAACCTTTTCGGTCAAACCTGTGTTAACCACTACGGTTGAATCAAGGTTTCTGGTCAGGGTTTGTTTTTCCATTGCCAGGCCTTCATTCTGTACCTTCAGGCTGTCATTTTGCTGCTGCAACATAGCGATTTGCTCTTGCATATCGGTAATCTGTCCATTTAATTGGTTAATCAGATTTCTGGCTTTGGCCAATTCTGCAGAAGTAGCATTTCTCTTGTTAAGTATGGTTCTGATTTCAGCCTTAATCTTAGCAATCTCAGCGTCTTTGCCGGCTAATTGCTTTTGCATTTCTGTATTCATAGAGGTCATCGAATCCAAACGGGCCAGTGAAGCATCAAAATTGCTTTGAATCTCACTTTTTTCGCTGGTCAATTGGGTTACTTCGGTTTGGCCGGCTTTGATTTGCTCAGCACTTTTGTTGTGGCTAAAAATAGAATAACCGGTAAGTCCTAATACGGCTGCTACTAAAAGACCAATGATCAGGTTCTTTCCTTTGCCTGACTGTTTTACTTGAATTTCAGTTTCGGGTTTGTTTGCGTTGTCCATTTGTTCTTATTTAAATTTAAGTGGGGTTTTTTATTTTAGAAAGTAGAGCAATTCCCTCCTTTCTGTATTAATTTTTCTTCACTAAAGGAGAAAACCGTGCCAATTTCTTTTCCGGTTTCCGCACAAAAATAAAAAAATAATTTATAACTATATATAATGCTGACTATCACTTAATTACGATTATCATTTTTAATTGTTAAACTAAATTCAATGACTTTTCATTTTTATAAAAATACCCTCTCTTTCGAATTTTTATGATCCTTAACCGGTTTTACTCCATGTAAAAAGTCGGAACTTTTAATCGTCCCCTGCTCTTCCAAACCGAAATATAATATACCTGCATTCAACACATTCATTTCCCTGCGCCAAAACACAATGAAAGGTGTAAAAGTCCTCTCTAATTTTAATTAATTAAATTTGAGAAAAAATACTGCTATGTCGAAGCAAAAAAAAATGTCTAAGAGGCTTTCCACTATTCTGGCTGTTATTTTTTTTATACCGCCTCTTGTATTCTTTATCGCCTATTCATCCATCAGCTTAAAATATGGTTCGGTAAGCCGGGTGGACCGAATCGATACACTCTTAGACCCGTTTCCATCATGGATGCACAATTATTCGGCCTGGGTAATCACGGCTCTTGTCATGAGCATTATCGCCATCATCATGGCCTCCAAGAGTTATAAAAAAAGGCTACTTTCTATCCGGGTAAGTATGCTGATGATTGTTTTGATTTCTATCTTTCTGGTATTGTTTTATTTCAGCCAGCTTTTATAACGACTTCGAATATTCGAACTGAATGGTACCCAGGAGCTTTTTATTTTTAGAAAAGCATTTTTGAATTTCAGGTAATCCTTCGCGGGTGTACGAATACCGCCAGATATTGTAATCCTTTGCATTTTCGTCAACGGTAATCATCTGAATCAGGCTGCTTTTTTCATCATACAGAAACATATAATCGGGCAACAGTTTTTGGGCAAGCTGATTAAAATGAACCACATCGGTCAGCCGGTTCTTTTCATCATAATAATAATAGTACTTACGATCTGCACCCTCATTTTCCGGTATCTCTTCAACGATGTTGCCATGTTCGTCATGTATAAATTTAATCGATGAAATGGTTTTCCCATCTTTGATCCGGGTCAGACGCGTAAGCCGGTTGGCGGTATCATACCCGAACGCTCTCTCCTCTTTTTGAACCGAACTGTCTCTCAGATCAAAGGTTTCGATTTGAATGGTTTGAATATTTCCATCCCTATAGTTAAAGCGCATGGTATTAACTGTAAATGGCGTTTCATTCACTGACTGTACAATCTTGCCCTCTTTGTATGTGGTTCTTAAAGATGATTCATCTGTTCGAAGTGATCTCGAAACCATCATTGATTCAGAAAAATCAGTATTAAATTTCTTTTCGCAAAAGAAACCTTCGCTTGGGGAATCATCTTCTTCAAAGCTTTCCAAAATGATTTTATTATATCCTGACGATTTTAATTCTTCGTATTCTTTATTCAGTTTTTTATTACTTAAGATGTCATTATAATAATACTGAGCCATTGCGCCATATGAAAAGAAGAAGCACGAAAATAAAGGGAGAAAGAATTTCATCAGGATATGAATTTTTACAAAAATAACCCCGTTGCACTTCTTTGCAACTTTGTTCTTAATAATTATTGCAACATTAAGATAATGGAATGAAAAATGCAGCCCCTCTTACAGCAGTGTGAACCCGTCTTTTTAAAAAGTTGTAAATTTGCATAAAAGAAATTCGGACAACAATGACTAATCCTCTAACAGAAGTATTGACAGATGTTTTAACTGATTCGGGATCAGACGATGTTTGCCAACTCATAGTCTGGAACGACGAGATTAACACGTTTGAATGGGTGATTGTAACCCTGATCGAAATATGCGGACATTCGCAAGAGCAGGCAGAGCAATGCGCCATGATCATACACACACAAGGAAAATACGCTGTTAAAAAAGGTATGTTTGACACCCTCAAACCCATGTGCGATAAGATAACCGACAGAGGCATCGGTGCTACGGTAGAGCTGATACCTGCCGCTTAAAAATTTATGCATGACAGATTTCTATTTCCTCAGTGAATCGAGCGCTGATTTCCCTTCCCCTTCTGTCATCCAATCTGATTTTTTTACTGTAATAGGAAGCAACCTGAAACCCGAAACGGTTATCCGGGCATATCGGAAAGGCTACTTTCCATGGTATAATGAGGGAGATCCCCGCTGTTGGTTTCATCCGAATCCCAGAATGGTACTCTTTCCGGAAGAACTACGTGTCAGCCGGAGTATGCGTCCCATACTGCACAGCAATAAATTCTTTTTTAAAATAAATAAAAATTTCAGACAGGTAATCACGCTTTGCGGAAACATAACCCGGTGGAACGGCGAATCAAAATCGTGGATTTCTGATGAAATCATCGAATGCTATACCGCTCTTCACGAGTTGGGTTATGCACATTGCGCTGAAGCATGGCAGGGTGGTAAATTGGTTGGCGGATTGTACGGACTCAAAATCGGAAGCATCTTCTTTGGTGAAAGTATGTTTTCGACGGTTTCTAACGCAAGTAAATTTGCATTCATCAAATTTGTAGAATACCTGAAAGTAGCCGGGGTTCGGTTAATCGATTGCCAGCAGCAAACACCACACATGGCATCACTCGGCGCCCGCCCCATCAGTCGCGAACTGTTTGCCCACTATTTGGAAAAACTCATTCCCGCAAACGAAAACGTTTGATGCGGATGCTGATCGGCAAATTTTAAAATAAGGGATCGTACATAATAGTTATCCGGATAAGTAACCAGCGCAGATTTCAAAACCGACAGCTCCTTTTCTCCATCTGAAGGCACATAACCCATCGCCGAAAGCCTGCCATTTTCTACCAAAATACAACTCGACTCACCATCGCGAAGTCCTTTGTCGAATATAGCAAAGGAGGGAAGATTCTGCTCCAGCTCATCCACGCATTGATCCACTCTGGCATTATATTCACCGGGCGATTCCTGTTTATGACATGCACCTTTACACATTATACCATTTAGATTACAAAGCTCACTCTTCGGTGTCAGAAAACACAGGTACGGGCATAGCTGATAATCCGTGATTAGTTTCCTTAGCAGGCTGTACGCCTCGGTTAGCACACCAAAAGTATAATGCGGCCCGATATTTCGGCCCCCCTTTTCAATAAACAATCTTTTATACCCTGCGGCGTCGATATAAGAATACAGACCGTACATCTGCTCCGGCTTTTTTTGGCTACGGTTTTGCTCAGGCCAGCGGGTTTTTATTTCAATTCCTTCCAGTACAAGGGCCATCAGTTCCGTAGCAGTTTCCTGATAGGTGACCCGGTAAATACTTTTTAAAAATTCCTGTTTTTGCCGTCCGGGTTTATTGTTGGTAAAATGGCATTTCACCCGTCGTCTTATCCTTTTGGCTTTGCCTACATAAATGATTTTCCCTTTTTTATTATGGAAGTAATAAACCCCCGGCTTGTCAGGAAGTTCTTTTAAATTTTTCTCCGAAAGATTCGGAGGAAGCGACATCTCTGCTGCTGCGCCGTGCAACATCTGCGATACATGAGTCAGACCTCCTTTCTGAATCAACAGGTGCAGAAGTTCTGTAGTGGCCAGCGCGTCGCCTGAAGCACTGTGCCGGTTTTCTATTTTAATTTTTAAATGATTACAAATTTTATCCAGTCCATAGCCTTTCAGCCCCGGAACCACACGCCGGCTCAGACGAATGGTGCACAACTTTTTACAATCAAGGTGAAATCCATTTTCGGCAAGATGATGTCTCACAAATGAATAATCAAAATTGACATTATGAGCCACAAAAATTTTGTCTTTCAAAATATCAAATAACTCTTCAGCAATCGAATCAAACCCCGCCTTATCCATAACCATTTCATTGCTGATACCGGTGAGTGATTCAATAAAGGAAGGGATAGGAACACCCGGGTTTAGCATGGCGTAAAACGAGTCGCGTATGGCATAACCATCGGTTACAAAAACAGAAATTTCGGTAATACCGTTTTCAGCGGCATATCCGCCTGTCGTCTCAATATCTACAACCGCAAATTGCAAATTAAACTTAATTGATATAGAGTGGAAAGGTACAAAAGTGTTATTGTATTACTTTTGCCGCCAACATAATTTATTATTCGTAATGCAATTGAGCAAAAACTTTGAACCGTCTGAGGTAGAGGAAAAATGGTATGAACAGTGGAAAAATAAGGGATACTTTAAAAGTACGCCGGATAGCAGAACACCCTACACACTGGTGATTCCGCCACCCAACGTTACCGGTGTTCTGCACATGGGCCACACGCTTAATGAAACCGTGCAGGATATTCTGGCCAGGCATGCCAGATTGCAAGGCTATAATGTTTGCTGGGTTCCGGGTAGTGATCATGCTTCCATCGCCACTGAAGCCAAGGTGGTGGATATGCTTCGCAAAGAAAAGGGGATTAAGAAAAGCGATCTTTCGAGAGAAGAATTTTTGAAATATGCATTTGAATGGAAGGAAAAATATGGCGGCATTATTTATAGCCAGATAGAAAAATTAGGTTGCAGTGTAGATTGGGATCGCGTCACCTTCACCATGGATGATCATTATTACAAGGCAGTGATCAAGGTATTTGTACAGATGTACAACGATGGACTGATATATCGTGGCGCGCGCATGATCAACTGGGATACGGAGGCACAAACGGCACTTAGCGATGAAGAGGTGGAATATAAAGACCTGAAAGGAAAATTATACTATGTCAGATATAAGGTAGCCGGGTCGGAAAACGATTATATTACCATCGCCACCCAACGACCTGAAACCATCATGGGCGACGTGGCTGTGTGCGTAAATCCGGAGGATGAACGTTATCTTAAATTCAAAGGAAAAAATGTAATCATTCCGCTGGTAAACCGCGAAGTTCCGGTCATCTTTGATGACTATGTGGATAAAACCTTTGGTACGGGAGCGTTGAAAATTACGCCCGCACACGACATCAATGACTTTAACCTCGGTTTAAAACACAATCTACCCGTAATAGACACACTTAATGAGGATGGCACCCTGAGTGCTCAGGCTGAAGTTTTTGTAGGACTGGATCGGTTTGAAGCCCGAAAGAAAGTTATCGAAGAGTTGGCTGCACTGGAATTGCTCGTTAAAGAGGAAGAATACGACACGCGAATCGGCTATAGCCAACGGACACATTCGGTGGTAGAACCCAGGATAAGCACCCAATGGTTTGTGAAAATGAAGGAACTGGCAGAGCCGGCTTTGAAGGCTGTTCTGGAGGGTGAAATTCAAATTCATCCGCATGATAAATTCATAGCTACTTACCGTTATTGGTTAGAAAATGTAAAAGATTGGTGTATCAGTCGTCAGCTTTGGTGGGGCCAGCAAATCCCGGCCTGGTATGATGAAGAAGGAAATTTTTATGTGGGGGAAACGGAAGAAGATGTAAGGAGCAAAAACAACATTGACACCGCCAAAACCCTGCGTCAGGATGAGGATGTACTGGATACCTGGTTTTCTTCGTGGCTGTGGCCCATGGAAGTATTTCATGGCATAACCGATCCGGAAAATAAAGATTTCAAATATTATTACCCTACCAGCGTATTGGTTACGGGGCAGGATATTATTTTCTTTTGGGTAGCGCGTATGATTATGGCCGGAATGAAATTCACCGGACAAAAGCCTTTCAGCGATGTGTACTTTACCGGAATGGTAAGGGATAGTCAGGGTCGAAAAATGAGCAAGAGCCTGGGCAACAGTCCCGACCTGCTCGAACTGATTAAACAATACGGAGCAGATGCCGTTCGCTTTGGAATCATGATTTCTTCACCGGCAGGAAATGATTTGTTGTTTGATGAAAACAGCCTGGAACAGGGTAAGCATTTCAATAATAAAATCTGGAATGCGCTAAAGCTGATCAGGATGTGGAGCGGCCATGATGATTTCGGCAAATCGGCCGGAGCTGAAACGGATAGTTTTGCTGTTAACTGGTTCGAATCGCGCCTGAATGAAACCAGAAAGAGGGTTAATGATTTGATTGGCGAATACAGGCTAAGTGAGGCATTGAAGGTGATTTACTCTCTGATTTGGGATGATTTCTGTAGTTGGTATCTGGAATGGATTAAGCCTCCTTATGGGGAGTGCATATCTAAAGACATTCATGATAAAACCATTTCGTTTTTTGATGATCTGCTGCATCTGCTTCATCCATACATGCCCTTTATCACTGAAGAAATATTTCATCTGTTGAAATCCAGGGAAACGGATCTGATGGAAACCAAATATTCTGAAGTAGGCCATTATGATTCGGACATACTGCTTGCCGGAGAGCACCTGAAAAACCTGATTACAGCCGTTCGGGATGCGCGAAATAAATTTAATCTGCAACAAAAAGAACCGGTTTCTTTATATATAACCACACCTCAGGTTGAGGCTTTTGATCCGATCCTGCACCTGTTCAAAAAACAAACCTTTGCCGAGGAAATCCATTTCAATACAGAGCCCGAAGGCAAGTCGGTTCAGATAGTTTGCGGAAATGAAAAGCTGATGATCACTACATCAGGTGAAGTAAACACCGAAAAACAAAAGGAGCAGTTGGAGAAGGATCTGTTATACCTTGAAGGTTTTTTACAGAGTGTAGAAAAAAAGCTGTCAAATGAAAATTTTGTGAGCAGGGCCAAACCGGAAATTGTAGAATTAGAAAAGAAAAAGAAATCAGACGCGCTGGAGAAGATAAAGGTCATAAAGGAAAGTCTAAAGAATTTGTAGGCCAAGGGTTTGACTATATTTAAACCTATAAGGTTTTTGGAACCTTATAGGTTTTTTATGTCTGGTTCAAGTGTTCCAACAAAGTTGGGCCACTTGAATCACTTAAAATATCCGGTTTGCAACCTGAATTCAAGGATGATCTTTTTTAAAGAAGTCTGCTCATTCTGAACCAAGAAAGATGAAAACAATTCTTCAAACCGGTAATTGAATAGTTCAAAGCTCTTTCATAAACTTTAGGAAAGTCTGGAAAGGTTTACTCCATAGCCGGAACTCATCGAAACTTTCCAAAAGTCAGCACCTTCTCTTTCTCTTCTGAAAACAATTATACTCTATCAAGGACAGGGGTTGTATTAAACCTATAAGGTTTTTGAAACCTTGTAAGTTTTTTTATGTCTGGTTCAAGTGTTCCAACGAAGTTGGGCCACTTGAACCACTTAAATTATCCGGTTTGTAACCGGTATTCATCGCCAGCTTAAAACAAACAATCCCGACGGTACCTTCACCGCCGGGATCGAACCAAATTGAATAGATACATAAAATACAAACGGACAGA
>JBIQMB010000086.1:0-9392 GCA_044463745.1 Chitinophagaceae bacterium
AGCCGCAATTCTCAACCGGATTGTATGCCGCCCCCGGAGAGCTGGTCATCATTGATGTGCCGTATGGCGACTATTCACTTAGCGTTCAGGTAGGTGCATGGACAGATAACCTCAGCGCCGTTGAGAATGCGCCGCGCGACCCGTTAATCGTTTCCAGAACACAGTTAGCACCGGGACGAAATTATATCCGCAATCTTTATGGTGGCCCAATTTATATTTTTGCCGGTCGCCCTATTGAAACACCTGTTACGCTTACATTTACAAATGCAGTAAAATCGCCCGACTTTGTGCTGGGGGAAACCACAAATGAAGAATGGAGGCAGGCCATCCGGAGCTCGTGTGTACCTTATATAGAGTTGCGAAGCGAGAATGTGATCTTTGTGGTACCGCGCGAATACTGTATTACACGAAATATTTCGGACCCTACCGCCATCATGACAGAATGGGATGATGCACTTAATCTGGATTATTATCAGTGGGAAGGACTTGAGGCAGACCCGGCCGATCCGGTAGATAAAGCACCACTACTTCCGTGGCGCATAGTTCAGGATATAAAGCCTTCTGTGGGGTATGGACATAGTGGCTTTCCGGTGGTGACTTTTAATGATTTTGGTTGGTTTGATGAATTCACTCAATTAAGCCAGATAAGAGGCGGAGGCTGCTGGGGCACATTTCACGAAATAGGCCATAACAATCAGCAAACCCGCTACTGGAGCTGGCCGTCGCTTGGCGAAACCAGTAATAACCTCTTTGTATTCAAAGTAGCCCGAAGGCAAGAACTGAAAGGATACCAATCCTGGCCGCCTACTCATCCGGCCTTGCCCAATATGATGCCCAAGGCATTGAGCTTTGCTTTAGAAGACAATCCTGCAAAGGACTTTGATGGATCAGACACCAGAATCGATGATCCCTTTGCCCGGCTGACTCCATTCATTCAGATTTTTGAAAAAATCCCTGCTAACTGGGGATATGAAGGGCAGCCCGACGGATGGCATTTCATGACAGAACTCTATAAAAAAGCCAGACGAGCTCCGCGGATTTCGGTAAATGATCAGGCAAAACGAGACTTTGTGTATGAAACCTTATGCGACTTTACGCATAAAGACATGCAATTATTTTTCTCTAACTGGGGAATAAAGATCAGCAATGTATCCAAGGCCAAAATGTCGGCGAAGTATGATATGAGCCTGCAGGAAATATGGAAATATAACCCACTTACACGTACAGGTGGAGATGGTATATTCGACATTTATTCCCGGTCAGGGTGGACGGTTACAGCCAGTTCGGAAGAGGCTGTAGGTGAGGGCGCTGCGCCACAGGGAAGAGCTGTCGCGGTATTGGATGGTAACGTAAATACCTTCTGGCATTCGGAATGGTATAATGCATCTCCTGATCCACCGCACTGGCTTCAGGTAGATATGGGCAAACCCTTGCCAATAAAAGGTTTCAGGTTTACCCAAAGACAGAATAATCAGAATGTAAAAAACATTAAAGTTGAAGTCAGCACCGACGGCAGCAATTGGCAGGAGGCAGCAGGAAGTCCTTACCTTATGGAAAGAATTACCGCTCAGCAGAATTTTGAGTTGCCCGAAGCAATTACGGTTCGCTATTTTAAGCTGACGATACAATCCTCATCCGATCTGTATGGCAGTAAATATGCGATGCTTAGCGAAGTGGATATTATAAAACCATGATCATAAAGAAACAATTAATAAGCTAAAAGATAAACTATGCTTACAAGAAGAATTTTGATGGGAGCTGTTGTTTTGTTGGGTATTTGGATAGTGATTCAGGGATGTAAAAAATATTATGATCCGCCGCCGTATTTTGAAGAAGATACGGACACAGTAAAGTTAACACAACGAAAGCTGTTGTTTATCGGAATCGATGGAGCAAGTGGCTCGGCTTATAAAAAAATTAAGCCACCGGTGTTAATGGAGATGGCTAAAAAAAGCAAATATAGCTGGGTGGCCGTGAGTGATGAAGTGAGTACAGATGCGGCCAGTTGGAAAACAATATTAAGCGGAGTCAGTTTCTCGCGTCATCGCATTAAGGATAGCTCCCTTGTATATACCCAAGAAGTGGGTGGAGCCGAGCATAGTGCCATCCCCAATTATCCCACATTCTTAACTTACCTTCTCGGTTCATCAAGGTCGGATGTGAGAATAAGCGCTGCAGGTAGCTGGAAAAATCTGGTAGAAAAATTGATTCCTGAGGCAGAAGACAGAATTGTGGCTGCTGATGATGCCGCTGTAAAAGATGCAGCCATTGACCTGGTGAAGAAACCTGTTAGTGATGTGGTTTTTGTTCAATTTAACGGAGTAGCTAAGGCCGGTTTGCAATACGGATTCGATGCAGATGAAGCGGGTTATGCAGATGCGGTAAAGAAAGTAGACGGTTATATCGGACAGATTATGGAAGCTCTTAAGTCAAGGCCTGAATATAATAAAAGTGAAGAGTGGCTGGTGATCATTACTGGAACGCATGGAGGTGAAGGACATTCATACGGTGGATCCTCAGAAGAAGAAACAACCGTACCAACCTTTTACTATAACGAAAATTTTAAACAGACAGAATTCGTTACCGAAGGATTGTTTACAGGTGTACAAATTCATGGCAGCGGCGATGCAGCAATCAAAGCTAAACTGCTAAATGATGGAGGTCTTTACAATCCCGGCCGTGGAGAACAGACTGTACAACTAAAAGTGAAGGGAACGAGCGGTTCTTATCCGCATTTTATGTCGAAGATGGAGAAGTGGCCTTCCTTGCCCGGATGGTCTATGTTTACCGCCGGTGCCAACTGGGCCATGTCTATCAGATCAAACAATAGTGGTGAAGTAAGAGCTCAAACCAACAGTAAGCCTGCGTTTGATGGCACATGGCATACCATCACGTTTACCATTGCCGATAGTGCAGGAGGTAAAAAATTCCTGAACAGATTTTCGGATGGTATCGTCAATGAAGAAAGAGATATTACAAGCATTTACAACAACAATGGCTCCGTAGAAACCAATTTTCCCCTCACCCTGGGGTGGGGAGCGGACCCGGGATTTGGTGCTACAGATTTTACGGTAGCAGATATCATGATTTTTGATAAGGCTCTTACCAAAGATGAGATATTAAATAATGTCTGTCTTGTGGATATAACCAAACATCCCCAGTACGATCATTTGATTGGATACTGGCCGGCGAATGATGGTTTTGGGGGCAGATTTAAAAACAGAGCTCCGGGAAGGGATGTGGACTTTATTCTGAGCGGATCATTTCAGTGGAATAAAGTGAACGATCTTCCTTGTACACACCCTGGTGTTACAGAACCGGGCAAGAGTAGTCTATTGGTAAAAGCGGTAGATTTTTCTACTATTTTCTTTTATTGGTTAAGGGTAGATACAAAGGATAGCTGGAACCTGGAAGGTACCAACTGGCTTAACCAATTTGAAATTGAGTTTGTGAAGATTTGAGAGAAGTGGTATAATGGGTATAGGGCTGCTCTTTTTAGGGCAGCCTTTTTTTATGGCTTCTTACTTTGAGGAAAGGTCTAGCTGATGGGAAAGTTGTTTGGTCAGGCTCAAAGAGCTGGTGCGTCAGGATGCCCTCTATTATCCCTTCTTGTTATTCATGATCATATACTTAGCGGTTTCATAAAAAGCGGAAGTTATCGCTGCCAGCTTGTGGCTTACTGAATCCAGTTCTTGTTGGCTATACGTTTTTGAAGCTGTATTAAGGGAAGTAAGCTGCTTATCAGTGCCGTTAATATTGAAGGTGAAATAAAACTCGTCGGTTACCATTCCGATTCGCCCGGCAGCATTGGTGATGAATGCGTAATTATTTTTCTTAGCCGGATCAAGCAGATCCCTACCCAACGTGGTGTTTACATAAGGCTGATGAACCATTCCGGCAATGGTGGGCAATACATCTATCTGAGATACTACCTCACTTCTTAATTGTGGTTTTAATAAGGATGGCGCATAAAATAACAACGGTACATGCTCATCTGTAAGGCGCTCATCTGTCCACACCGCCGGGTAAATGGCTGTGGCATCGCCGGCTACGCCATGGTCGCCAATAAAAACAAAGATGGTGTTGTCGAAATAGGATTCTTTCTTAGCTGCTTCCATGAATTTTCTGAAACAATAATCTGAGTAACGAAAAGAATTGAACTCATCAAGCGATTCGAAACCGTATTTCTTTAATGTATCTTCCGGAACTATCATTCGCACAAAATCGCTGTCTGATGATGGTATCATATACGGGCGGTGGTTGTCGGAGGTTTGAATGTATGCAAAAAACGGCTTTCGTTCTTCTCTGAATACTTCATTGGCTTCCTTAAACAGGTCATGATCGCTAACTCCCCATACATTTATTTTCGGCGACTTAAGATTTAATTCAGTGTATTGTTTTAGTCCTTCGATATTCTGCAGAAGGGCATTGAAATTATTGAATTCCGGACTTCCACCCAGGAAATAAAACTTAGAATAATCTTCGAAATTATTAATAATTGTATGCTGTTGGAGTGCAAGTGGATTGCGGGTTGAAAATTTAAATTGCTGTACATCCGGGATGCCGGTAAGCGTAGCAAACAGCCCTCTGGCAGTGGAAAAATGCGGAGTAAAACAGCGTTCAAAGAAAACACCCTCGCCGGCCAGGGAATCAAAGAAAGGCGTCGTGAGGAGTGGGTTACCACTAATGCTGCTTTTGTACATACTAAACGATTCGCATTGAATCAGAATAATATTAGGTTTGCTTTCCAACGAATGGCTCCCAGGAAGTATCTGCCTTCTGTAATTAAAATAGTTTCCCGGCGGAAGCCCCATCCATTCTGCCATAATCGGATACGCTTCCATGGCCTTTTGCTCATTGAATTCAGGTTGGCGAAACCGGAGTGTGGTAAAGAAGTTTTGAAGTGGATTGAGCGCCAGATACGATTTAAAGTTATTATTAAAGGCGAAAGAATCTTCGCGGGTAAGTGGTTGTGGCGCAAACTTTCCGTAGATAAGCATGACAAACAAGAGCGAAGTGATGATGAAATCAACCCTACGGTAAGGTATAAGTTTACCATCTGTCCGAGCCACCACCTTCCAGTGTGTCTGATAGTACATCCATCTGAAAATGAGAACTGCGGTAACCAGCCCGCCGATCAGCAATATCATCGGATAGGTTTGGAAAAGCATGGCCAGTGAAATGCCGGCATCTTCTATAAAATTGAGCGCTCCGGCATCGATGCGCGTGCGGTTGTACGAAAAATTTCCGAAGTCGGCGGCAAAAAAGAAAAATACCAGAAAGGTAATGATGGAAAGATACCATGTCCACCATCTCTTATTCCGCTCAGAGTAGAACGGAGAAAATTTTTGGTCCAGACTAATTACAATGATAGGTAGTAGGATGATAGATATCCAACGCAGATCGTAGCGAACGCCCATTAAAAAAGATGGCATCAAATCGGCCCATGTAAAATGAAGCGGATGAAAAGCGATATAGGTGGCAATTCTGAATAAGGTGAAAATCAAAAAAAGGATGAAGAACAATCGCAACACCCAATGCACAGTTTTGGAAATTTTTAAACTTACCAGCATAACACAAGCAAGAAAAAGTGATTAATCCATTTTGGAATCAGTTGGCAAAAGAAGGCAATTTATTGATATCAAGTACTTCCTTTTTAAGCTTTTTTCATTTTTCTCATAATGGCTAACATTGTTTTTTCATGGTGAGGTAATCGAATCGAACTATTTCTTTGTGAGAAAAAATCACGAAGACACACCGGCATTTTGGACAATGTCTTCCATATGGATAGCAGAATGGCTTTCGTTGAAAACTGCCTTGCCGTCAATGATAAGAATTACCTGTGGAGACTCATGGCGTATTCCAAAGTCTTCGGCAATTTTGTTGCTCACGCTGCGATATCTGATCAGATCCAAATAATGGAAAGTTACATTTTCTGGTGGCGCTGCTTTTTCCAGTCTGTTTTTGGCCATACTGCTCACCGGACAGCGCGTGCTGTGTTTGAAAATCACTTGTGGCCGGTCTTTCGATCTTTCAATGATGCCGTCAATATCCGACTCGGATTGTAAGGGAACCCAGTTCATAATAAATTTGTTAGTGGATGATGTGTTGGTTCATCGGACATCCTGAGCGATTACGGTATGTGCCACTACAACTGCTCAGAACAAAAGCAACCATCAAAATAAAAAGAAGAGATACAAGAATATTTTTCATATAGGAGAATTGTAGGAGCAAAAATAAAATTAAAAATCAAGATAGATTCTTAAGGAAACGTATATATTTTGAAACTATTGTTATTTTGGGAAACTTTTAAAACCAGACATGAAAATACATTTTATAGCCATCGGAGGCAGCGTTATGCATCAATTGGCCATTGCACTTAAACGAAAAGGGTATGAAGTATCGGGCAGCGATGACGATATTTTTGAGCCCGCTCTATCGAACCTGAAAAATGAAGGTATCGCGCCTTCGGATTTCGGCTGGTACCCTGAAAAAATTACGCCGGCACTGGATGCAGTCATCCTCGGCATGCATGCCCGCAGCGATAATCCTGAATTGTTGAAGGCTCAGGAACTGCGCTTGCCCATCTATTCCTTTCCGGAGTATATCTACAAAGAAAGTATTTCAAAAAAGAGAATCGCCATCGGCGGAAGTCATGGTAAAACCACCATCACCTCTATGGTCATGCATGTGATGAAATCCAATGGCCTTAGCTTCGATTATCTGGTTGGCGCCAGGCTCGAAGGTTTTGATCAGAGTGTACAGATTACAGATGCTCCGGTCATTGTTTGTGAAGCGGATGAATATCCCGCCAGTACGGTAGAGAAGCGTCCAAAATTCCATTTCTTGTTTCCTCACATAGCCGTGATTTCCGGCATCGCCTGGGATCACATCAACGTTTTTCCCACCTTTGAAAATTACTGCAATCAGTTCAGGATTTTTATTGATAAAATAGAGAGCGGAGGCGTGCTGATCTATAATGAAAGTGATCCGGTATTGAAAAATTTAGTGGAAGAAAAAAAACGGCATGATATCCGTTATCTGCCCTATGGTATTCCGGTGCATGAAATCATAGATGGCATCACCTACTTGAGTATCGGAAGCGCAAGAGGTGCCATTCAGGTTTTTGGGGAGCATAATTTGATGAATATTCATGCGGCCTACTTGGTTTGTAAAGAAATGGGAATCGAAGATGAGCAGTTTCTTTCAGCCATTTCACAATTTAAAGGAGCGGCCAAAAGATTAGAGAAGATTTATGACAAGGGAGGCACGCGGGTGTTTCGGGATTTTGCTCATGCGCCCAGTAAGGTTAAGGCAAGCACTCATGCGCTTAAAGCACAATTTCCGGATAAAAAAATGGTTGCTGTATTAGAATTACATACCTTTAGCAGCCTGAATGAGCACTTCATGAAAGAGTATCAGGGGGCGCTTGATGAGGCAGATTTGGCTATCGTATTTTATAGCAGACATGCGCTCGAAATAAAGCGAATGCCGTTTCTGGATCCCGAATCTGTCAAAGCAGGATTTAAACGTCCTGACCTGATGGTAATAACCCAAAAAGAAGAACTGGAGAAAAGTTTGAAGAATTTATCAACAAAAGATGCGAATTTTCTTTTTATGAGCAGTGGAAGTTATGATGGGTTAAATATTTTGGCATCTTTGCAACTTAAATAATTTTTTTTGATCGACATGACATTGAAACTAACACGGCCATTAGCTTTTATTGACCTTGAAACCACAGGTGTGAATATTGCCACCGACAGGATTGTTGAAATTTTTATTCTGAAAGTTAATCCGGATGGGGAAAACCTAAAGAAGTATAAACTCATACATCCCGGTATTCCTATTCCTGCGGGCAGCAGTGCCATACATGGTATTACCGATGAAAAGGTGAAAGATGCACCATCATTTAAAGAGGTGGCCAATGAACTAAGGCAGTTTTTAGAGGGAGCCGACCTGGCCGGGTACAATTCAAACAGGTTTGATATACCCTTACTGGTAGAAGAGTTTTTGCGTGTAGGATTGGATTTTGATATGAGCCACCGCCGCCTGGTAGATGTGCAGCACATCTTTCATACAATGGAAAAGAGAACTCTTTCAGCGGCTTATCAGTTTTATTGCGAAAAGGAATTGGTGGATGCCCATTCGGCCGAAGCTGATGTAACGGCAACCTGGGAGGTGCTTCAGGCTCAGATCGGAAGGTATCTTCAGTTGGGTGATTCCATCGATTCTATTCTTGGCTTTATTGGAGAAGAAAAGATAGTTGACTTTGCCAGGAGGATGATTTTTGATGAGTCGGGAGAGGAAATTTTTAATTTTGGAAAGCACAAGGGCAAAAAAGTGGTGGATGTATTAAAAGCAGAAAGACAGTATTATGACTGGATGATGCGGGGCGATTTCCCATTACATACAAAACAGAAGCTTACTGAAATCCTCAACCGGTCACTTCTTAATAAAAAGTAAACCCTAAAAAAAAGTTTATCCCAAATCCTGTAATAACTCATTCAATATCGTCTTTTGGAAAAACTCGTCATAATACCTACTTACAACGAAAGTGAAAATATAGCGCTGATTCTGGAAGCTGTATTGGAGGTTCAAAAGGGATATCATGTTTTGGTGATTGATGATAATTCGCCTGATAAGACGGCAGACATTGTAAGAGGGTTGTTCGAGAGATTTTCGGGGAGATTGTTTCTGGAAGAAAGAAAAAATAAATCCGGATTGGGAACAGCTTATATCCACGGATTTAAGTGGGCGCTGGCCAGGGGTTATGAATTTATTTTTGAGATGGATTCTGATTTCTCACATAATCCGGCTGACCTTGACCACCTTTATGCTGCTTGTAAAACCGGTGGTGCCGATGTAGCCGTTGGCAGCCGATACGTACCCGGAGGTAGTGTTGAAAACTGGCCTTCCGGAAGAATTTTTCTATCAAAGGGGGCTTCTATTTATACCCGTATCATAACCTTTATGCCCATAAAGGATCCTACGGCAGGTTTCGTATGTTACAAAAAGGAGGTACTGCAATCTGTTAATCTGGATCAGATTTCTTTTGTGGGATATGCTTTCCAGATTGAGATGAAATTTGCCGCGTGGAAATTAGGTTTTAAAATTAAGGAGGTTCCTATTGTTTTTAAAGACAGGGAGCATGGGGTATCCAAGATGAATAAAAATATTATTCAGGAAGGAATCATCGGTGTGTTACTGCTTAAATGGAAAAGTCTTTTTAAGAATTACAGGCGGAAGGTGAAGAACCAAAATGGTGGGGTGGGGTGATAAAGTAAATTATACCTATCTGCCACAAAGGCGCTAAGGCACCAGGTTTCACGGAGGATAGAATGATGATGTATGTCACCTCTAACGAGGTTTATTTTAATTGCTGTTATTTTTTT
>JBIQMB010000087.1:0-9331 GCA_044463745.1 Chitinophagaceae bacterium
TCTCGAACAGGTGCACCATTTCATGGACGACAATGTATTCAATGCAGTCGATTGGTTTTTTAGCCAGTTCAATGTTAAACCACAACTGTTTGTTTTGGGCGCAGCTACCCCACTTGGTTTTCATTACCCGTATGCTGAATGCCTGCAGGTGAAGTTTCATTTCTTTGGCATACTGCTGTACAAAGCCTGCTAACTTTTTTCTAAGCTCCATCCGATAGAAATGGTAAAGCGTACTGCGCTTTAAATCAAAATTGCCGGGATCAGTAATGTTTAAAATTAACCTTTTCCCTTTCACTTCTACACTGTTTTTCGTAGCCTTTTCAAGGTGAAGCAAATAGCGATTTCCGAATAAATAATGGCTTTCATGATTGATGTACAATCGCCCACTCTCCCGCTTCTGTCTGCGCAGCTTTTCTTGCTCTTTTTTTATCCACGCAAGCTTCGTTGCGGCATAGATCTTCACTTTTTCCAAGTCATAAAAATCGGGTGACGAAATAGTTACGCGCCCGTCTGGCGGATGAACACTCAGATGCAGATTTTTAATGGCTTTGAAAGTCACCTCAATATCTAAATTTCCTATTTGGACTTTTGTCATGCCTCCCTAAGGTTTAATTGATAATGGATCGACCTGCCGGCTCCCCGCGCAGAAAAAGCATTCCTTGAAACCAATTCTTGTAAATCCCTCGTAGCCGTGGCTTTTGAAGTCTTATTGATAGAACTGTATTTTTTTGCCGTCATCCCTCCTTCAAATCCATCCTCGCCATACTCCATCATCTTTTGTATAGCTTTCACCTGCCTTTGATTCAAATGCTCTTTGTGCTTGGCAAAAAAACGTGTTTTCAGTATGCAGAATTTAGCTGCTGATTTTACATTCTGTTCTGCTTGAATCAACACATCGAAAAAATACAAAACCCATTTTGTTATCTCAACATTCCGTTGCGCCGTTTTCAGCTCTTCGTAATACCGCTTTTTATTCTTACCAATAACCGACGAAATACTAATGTACAAAGGCATGTCAAGGACTTCGGCCAAAATTTTTTCTGCCAGCACCCTGCCAATCCGGCCATTACCATCTTCAAAGGGATGGATTGTTTCGAAATATAAATGCGCTAACGCAGCTTTTAGCATTCCTGCTCCGATACTACCTAATTCAGGACAGTTAAACCCATGATACCACTGTACAAAATCTTTCATCATGGATGGAACCCGATCTGAAGGCGGCGCTTCATAATGGATATCCACCTTTGCTACATTGCCGGATATAATCTGCATTGGTTCTTTTCCTTTCCGCCATTTCCCGGCGTTGATTCCCGGAGAAAATTCCGTTAAGGTGGCATGCCACTTTTTTAAAAGTTTTTCTGATAGTTTTTGCTTGTAATCATCCCGCACCTCAATCGTCAATTTGGCTATGGCCTCCGCATTTTTATCCCTTGTTTTTGGTAATGTATTATGTAAGCCCAGTTGTTTTCGCAAAGAAGACATCACATCCTCCCTGCTAAAATATTCACCCTCTATTTCAGAAGTTTTCAACGCTTCAGAAAGTAAGACTTCCAGAAATAAATCTTTCTCATCCTCCGAAGTTAATCCCTGTAACAAACCTTTCGTCTGACCAATCTGCAATGTGAAGGACTGTACCGGCCCGATCAGCTTGCTTTGATCATACCGAAAATTCGGAAAAGTTTTATGTTGCCAAATATATTTCATGCTATACAAGAGAATAATCGGCTCAAATATATGCAATTTATGAGCTGATTACAAAATTTAATCGGCTCAAATTAGGTTGTTAGAGAGGTATTTCTCAGATTAACCGGATCAAATTTAGTGAATACATGAGCCGATCACTCGGTTTAATCGGCTCACTGGGAACTGGAGTTTACCTAAAGATCAAAAATCATTCTTGTGCATAGACTTATATACCCCCTCTACTTTATCAATACTCATCACACACTATTTTTGATAACTACATGCTTTTTCCAATGCTCTTAAAAATGTTGCCAGTCCACTTTTCTCCATCTCTTTACGACCACCATTTTCAAATTAGTAAAATTTAAATAAGCAATTCAAATTCGCTTTTCTCCTAATCTTGTGTACCTTTAAATGAATAAAATGCTTGTATAGATCGAAAGCGCGCTGCGTTGCTTGGAGATTTTCAGGATTAATAATTTTTGCATGAAATATTTTTTGTCAGCTATCCTCATCTTCATTGTTAGTGGTGAATCGTTGGCTCAGTCTGTATCGCTATCGACGGGTATGGGGATGGATATAAATAATCCTCCAAAGCAATTTTATTTTGTTCCGGTAAAACTGGAATGGCAGCCCAACGACAAAAAAATTGTCGGACTTTTTGTTAATTATGATATGGGTATGAATGCGGGTTCTGATGTTCTGGCTTATACCCTTTCGCCTTCTTTACCTCCTGAAATAACATTGAGAGAAAAAATAAAATTCAACGTACTGACTGTCGGAATCTCGCTCTATGTGAATTTGATTAAAGTAGAACCCGAAAAAAGAGTGGGTCTGTATTTTCTGCCTTTTGGTATCAGCTATCAGTATTTTCGGGTTTCTTATCCGGAGTTCGACAAAGAAAATTATACCATCTTCAATCCGGATGTAAAAAGAAGAACCTCGGGACCTGTTACCGGAATTGGAATTTTTTATTGTTTTGATCAGCAGAAAACGATTTCGCTTTCTATGCAGGGCGAATTGTTCCCAAAAGCTCCGCGTGATTTCAACTACAATTATGCTGTGCCGGTGCGCCTTTTATTTAGCTGGAATTATCATTACAAAAAATAAAGATGAAAACTTTTTTAAAAATAATGACCGTGTTGTTTTTGGTTTTTATGCTGGCCGGATGCCTCAAACAGCGATTTTATCCAGATCCTTTTGATCCCGAATTAAGCAGGCTGACGGCAAAGAAATTTCAAACCGGAACTTGTTACATCAATGAGGTGGTTTACATTAACTACTGGCCGGATCTTGGCATCAGCTTAGGCAGGCCGGGACTTCCCTATCCCAGGCTTACAAAACTGCAGGGGCAAGGGGCGCAGGATAGCATTGATTTTTCGTGGCGAATTGAAAAGAAAGATGATCTCATGTATGATCCGGACGCATACCGGCAGATTACCATTCGCATTCCGGTAGCTTCGGATTTTACAAGTAAAGATCTGATGAGCTGGAAAGGAAAAAGGTTTAATGTCGGCGAATGCAGGGTTTATCTAAACACGCAGCAGGAAGGAGGAGCCGCCGGCGTATATTTCGTAGAAGTAAGCAGGCATACTACCGAAGACAATCGTCTCATTTATTACATGTCCGGACTGTTTGAAGGTAGCATCGGAAATGAAATCACTATCAAAAAAGGAAGGTTTGATTATATAATGTCAACAAGCGGTTTTTAGTTGATTGAAATAGTTTCCCGCTGATCCGGGGGGATCCACGCTGATGTTTTGTTTCCCGCAGATCTCGGGGATTTTCGCAGATTATTTTCTGCGTTCATCTGCGTTATCTGCGGGAGATTCCTTTCTGCGTTCATCTGCATCATCTGAGGGAGATTCTCTTCTGCGGTCATCTGCGCAATCTGCGGGAAATTCTCTACTGCAATCTGCGGGATACCTTCCCAGGGCAATCTGCAGGGAAATTCTCTTCTGCAATCTGCGGGAAATTCCCTCCCGCGCAATCAGCGAGAAAACTCCCCACTATCCCATCATTTCTGCAACTTCTTTCCCAAGCAGGGTGCTAAGAGCCAACCCCATTCCGCTCAAACCTACAGCACAAAAAACATGAGGCGAAAGCGCTTCCATTGTCACCTGTTTTTCTTTTCCCATTCCCATAATTCCGCTCCAACGCTGTTCTATTTTAAAATCCTCACCCGGCAAGATAACCGCTGCCAATATCGATTCAAGATGATCCTGAATATCCGGGTTTATCCCCAACTGTTCCGTCGTTTCCGTTTCAAAGTCTGTTTGACGTCCGCCACCAAACAGAATGCGTCCATCCACATCGCGGAAATAATAAAACCCTTCCAGCATGTGAAAACATCCCTTTGGTTTCAGGTTCTTTATTTTGGATGTAAGGATTACCTGTGCACGCGCAGGCGTTACCCGATCACCCAACAAAGCGGAAGCAAACCCATTGGTGGCAACCAAAAACCGGTTGCACGAAATTCTTCCACCCATTATATATAACTTAACCGTACCATCATCTTCAAACCGTTTCGCCTCTATTCCATTATAAATCTCCACACCCGTCTCCCTGGCCAGCCGGAGCAATGAAGAATACATCCTGCCCGTATCCACCTGCCCTTCTCCTGTATTTTCAATCATGTGTTTAACGGCAGCAAACCCAAATTCATTTATTTTTTCGTCCGCAGAAATATACACAGGTGATCCGGTTATGGATTTTAAATGTTGATTGAGATAGTTTAATTTTTCCATGGCCTCATGGTACAAGGGGTCATCGGGCCTGAATAATTCATATCCATGCCTATGTTCGTAACCGATGGCATCATCGCCCAAAAGTTTGCGCAGGTTTAATAACCCTTTATATCTTTTTTCGACCAGGCCGAAAACCCGGGCTTCATCTGATATTTTCAGATCAGCGATCAACTCTGTCGGACTACCAAAACAAGCAAAGCCGGCATTCTTCGTACTTGCCCCTCCGTTAACCGGGTCTTTTTCTAAAACCAAAACAGATTTATCCGGATGCATTCGCTTAAAATAAATGGCCGCTGAAAGCCCCGTGAATCCTGCACCGCAAACGATCAGATCGCGATGATAATAAAAAGATTTCTGTTCCCAATAGCTAAACATGATTACCGTTTTTTGTGATTAACTCCCGCCTGTGAATGATTCCGGAATGAAAACTCCCGGGCCGGATTACAAAAATATTCTATAGTTTTATATCGGTTGATAAAATATCGATTCCGGATCATTTTACTTATATCCTTGCAATAACCAATCACGCTTCCAACCACTTATTTGTTTACTGCCTTTGCCATTCACTATTCCCCAAACTGATAAAATTAATCAGCATGAAAAGAAAGAAAAGAAAAGTATCCGCAAAACCGGCAAACCTAAAACCGGGACGCAATCTTTATACTATTCGCAGACTGCAAGCCATTGCTTCCGTAACCACCACAATTACAGTGAACGCCTCAGTCGAGGGTGGACATCTGCGGATCAACATTAAAGAAGCCAATAAAACGATACTGAGCATTACTGATAACGACCAAAAATCCATCGAACTTAGAAACTCGGTTGAATACCGTTTTGAATGGTTTGTTACCACATCAGCCGAAGCTAAAATAACTATTGAAGCGGAGGTTTCACCGGCTAATTCCGGTTTCCTCCCACTGAATATTGAAAAGAAATATCCGGCTGGTGCCAACGATGGAGGCGTCTTCTTATTCACACTTAATTAAACAGCAATGATTCAGAGATATATTTTACCTATCTTATTTGGGTTAATCGGACTGCCATGCCTTTCACAATTCCGTCTTGATTCGGCCGATGAAAAAATCAGAACAGAAGCCGTTCTTAATCAAATCAAAAACAAACTCGCCAGTCCGTCCGGAGCCTCTGCCCTATCCAACTTTGTTTCAAACATCAACATCTCTTCCTCCTTTACAGAAGGGGTAAACGGAAGAATAGAACTGCAGACCAAATTAAAATCGGGATGGACCGGCGGCTTATCGGCTGAACAGAAAATTGGTAAAACGGATGAGGAAGCCATTCCTTTATCCTTATCAGGAATTAACACCGGAACAACGCTTCAGCTCCATCTGCAAAAAATGTTTTGGAAACCCGGATTTGATGATCTTACCACCGAGCAAATCAGGCAACTAAATGAAGCAGAAAAACGCTATGCGCAGCGGAATGGTATTTCAGATTACAGAACAGTTGGGTTGCGTGAAATAAGCCTGAACGGTACCGAAGAAGAAAAAAGATTGGCGCTGGAAGCATTCACCACTTCCTTTAAAACACCTCTCTTTTTCAACGCCCGGTTGGGGTTTACAAAAAGCGCATTTAACTACACCACCGATTCTGTTCTTTTATCGCCCCAAAGCGAATCGCACCTTGAACCTACCCTATCGGTTTCAATAATAAAAACCCTGGCCAGTGGATTTGAGATTACCGGATATTTTGCACTGAGTTATAACTTTTCCGTGTATCATCAGGCGGGCAGATCATACAACTTCTACATTCCTTTCGGTCCCAATTTTTACAGCCGCACGCTCACCTTTGGCAAACCAGAATATGGTAGAAACCTTTTTGCTTCGAACAAAGTAAAAAGTTTTCCCAACATCGCCATATCTCCTAAGGTAAACATGAGCATAGAAAGTAAGATGATGGGAATATTCGTGCCGGTATATTTCATAAGAGCGGCAAATACGGAGGGAAAGATTCATGACAATCTTTCAGCGGGCATTAGGCTGGGCTATGTCAGCAGTACAGAAAAGTTTGCGCCGTTCAAAACAGGATTTATCAGTCAGTTGATTGTGTCTGCACCGCTTGACTTCTTGAAGGTACTTTAACAAGAAGAATACAACCCGGTAAAAAAATCAGAAAAAAACGAAGCAAAAGGCAGCTTTAGAAGCCATTAAAAAAAAAATTGCTTCCTATCTTTACACGCGTGCAAACTTCAGGCGATGAAGTGCACTTTCTTTAGATTTTGATTTTAAATTTATATACATAAATGCAGATTAATATAGAACTGTTCCTCCTGGCATTGGCCGTGTTGTTCTTTTTCAGCATCCTGGCCGGAAAAGCCAGTTCGCGTTTTGGGGTTCCGGCATTATTGCTTTTTTTATCGGTGGGCATGCTCAGCGGAAGCGATGGTTTGGGCATTCAGTTTAATAATATCCAACTTGCACACGCTATCGGAACGGTTTCACTGTGTATCATCCTTTTTTCGGGAGGAATGGATACCAAGTTCGACGAAATTCAACCGGTTATAGCGCCAGGTATTTTGATGGCTACATTAGGGGTTTTGCTAACCGCAGCCATCACCGGTTTGCTTACCTGGTGGATAACAGGACTAACCATGGCATCGGCAGGCATCGGCCTTATTTCATCGCTACTACTGGCGTCCATCATGTCTTCAACCGATTCTGCTTCCGTGTTTTCTATCCTGCGTTCGCGCAACCTGCATTTAAAAAATAATCTGCGCCCCCTGCTGGAATTGGAAAGCGGCAGTAACGACCCCATGGCTTATTTGCTGGTGATAACGCTGATTGGCATTGTACAGATAGGCGAAGCGGTCAATTATTGGTCAACGGCCGGTATGTTGGTCATGCAGTTGGCCATCGGAGGAATTGCGGGGTATGCGCTGGGAAAGTTATCCGTTTATTTTATCAATCGGATTCAATTGGGTAATCCATCCTTATACCCCATCCTGGTTGTAACAATCTGCCTGGTCATTTTTTCTGTTACCTACTTTGCCAAGGGGAAGGGCTATCTGGCCGTGTATATCGCCGGACTGGTAATCGGAAACTCCAAATTTGTACATAAACGATCCTCACTCAATTTCTTCGACGGGCTGGCATGGCTGAGTCAGTTACTCATGTTCCTTACTCTTGGACTATTGGTTAATCCGCACGAACTGATTCCCATAATTATTCCCGGATTAATTATTAGTTTTCTGATCATTTTTGTTTCGCGTCCACTGTCGGTCTTCCTTTGTTTGCTTCCGTTTAAGAAGATGGGCGTGAAGGACAAGACCTTCGTTTCATGGGTCGGACTCCGTGGAGCTGTACCCATTATTTTTGCCATTATCCCGCTGGCTGAAGGCGTTCCCCAATCCAGATTTATTTTCAATATCGTATTTTTCTGCACCCTGGTTTCTCTTTTGGTACAGGGCACATCGCTCGCCTTTGTAGCCAAATGGCTGGGATTGGTTGAAAAACCTGACCCACAAACGGCGCAACATCAGATCAGCGGAATCGAAGAAGATGATATCAAAACTGTTTTTGCTGAAATAGCACTGACCGAAGACTCCATGCGGGGCGGAAACAGGTTAATCGACCTCCCTATACCGGAAAATGCACATGTGGCAATGATCAAACGCGACGATAATTATTTCATCCCTACAGGTACAACCAAACTGGAGGAGAATGATAAACTACTCATCATCACAGAAGACAATCAGGTATTAAAGAAAGTTTACAACAGTCTGAAAATTGATGAGGAAAATATAAAAGTATAATCAAAAGAAAAAAATACGAACAATGAATCTGGTTTATTCCGGCAAAACAAAAAATGTTTACGCAACAGAAAACGAAAACGAATTTCTGCTGAAATTTAAAGATGATGTAACGGGTACCGACGGTGTTTTTGATCCCGGTGCCAATACGGTTGGGCTAACCATTGAGGGTGCCGGCAAATCCGGATTGAAGATGACAACCTACTTTTTTGAACTGCTGAATAAGAAAGGTATTCCTACACATTTTGTAAGTTCCAACATCGGGGATGCTACCATGACAGTAAAGAAAGCAACAGTCTTTGGTAAAGGAGTGGAGGTAATCTGCCGATTTAAAGCGGTGGGAAGTTTTTTAAGAAGATACGGTGCTTATTGCACCGAAGGGCAGGAACTGGATAGCTTTGTAGAGTTTACACTCAAGGATGATGATCGCAATGACCCGCCCGCTTCGGCCGATGCCCTGGCCATGCTCGGTATTCTGACTTACGATGAATATGATGTAATTAAAAAGAACACCATCGATATCTGCCGGATCATTAAAGAAGAACTTGCAACAAAAAACCTTGACCTCTACGATATTAAACTGGAGTTTGGCAGAGACGCCAATGGAAAAATCATGCTGATAGATGAAATTTCGGGCGGAAATATGCGCGTGTATAAAAACGGATCATACATAGAGCCTCTGAAACTGGAAAAGGAATTTCTGGGGTAAGGCAATATCTTTATCAAAATAATTTATTCTTCTAAAAATCAATCCTATGTTCAAGAAAACATGCTGGACATTGCTTTTCATCTGCGTGAGTTACTTTATAAATGCGCAAAACGGATCAGAGCCCATCACGGTTACAGATATGATGCTGATCAAAACAGTGGGCAATGTCACCCTAAATAAGGATGGCAGTAAAGCACTTTTTACCGTTTCAGAAATCAATCCTGATAAGGATAAAAAATGGGAATATAATAACCTGACAAGGATATGGATAACCGAAACCGGTACCGGCGCCTCTCCACGAGCTTTAACCGCAGATGAAAATGCATCGCAACCGGCATGGCATCCGGATGGGAAACAGTTTGCTTTTGTGAGAACAGTAGAAGGTAAGCCGCAAATTTTCCTCTTATCGCTGAATGGTGGTGAAGC
>JBIQMB010000088.1:0-9327 GCA_044463745.1 Chitinophagaceae bacterium
TGTAGATTTTAGCGCTACCGCCGAAGACTCTATATTCATGGCTCCTTTCGATTCTTTGAAGACCGCGCCACTCGTAGGTTACGACGTAGCCATAAATATTGATATTAGTAAAGAAGCAGAATTTAATTTGATCGTAGATCCGGCTAATGGCGATTTCTTGCACATGCGCGGATCAGCTCAATTAAGTGGAGGCATCGACCCCAGCGGAAAGATAAATCTGACAGGTGAGTACCTTGTAGAGGATGGAAACTATTCTCTTTCCTTTAATTTTTTGAAAAGAATGTTCCTGATCCAGAAAGGCAGTAAAATTACCTGGACGGGTGATCCTACATCGGCACAGGTGGATATAACCGCCGTTTATCAAACCAATACGGCTCCATACGAACTTGTAAAAAGCATGCTTCCGGGCAACTCTATTTATTACAAACAAAAACTTCCGTTCGAAGTGCTGTTGAAAATGGAGGACGAATTATTAAAACCTGACATTTCTTTCGACATTGTACTTCCCGATAAAAATTATACCGTAGGCGGTGAAGTGATAGGTACAGTAGATCAGCGGCTGGAACAATTGCGGCAAGAGCCTTCAGAATTGAACAAACAGGTTTTTGCGCTGCTTTTGCTGAATCGGTTTGTTGGAGAAAATCCATTTGAAACAGGTTCAGGTGGTATGGACGCAAGTACATTCGCCAAACAAAGTGCCAGCCGTTTATTGACTGAGCAACTTAATAGTTTGACCGAAGGATTAATAGAAGGCGTGGATCTGAATTTTGATCTGGCATCCACCGAAGACTACAGCACCGGGCAAAAACAGGATCGAACCAATCTGAAAGTTGGTGTTTCGAAGAGGCTGCTCAACGACCGCCTGACCGTTACGGTAGGTAATAATTTTGAACTTGAAGGTCCACAGCAGTCTAACCAAAGCCATAGCGGGATAGCCGATGATATCAGCATCAATTACAGACTCAGTAAGGACGGTAGATATATGTTGCGCGCATATCGAACCAACGATTACACCGGCGCTCTCGAAGGTTATGTTATCGAAACCGGCGTCAGCTTCATCATCACCTTAGACTATAATCGCTTGTCCGAAATATTTCGTTCAAAGGCCGAACGTGAGAAAAAAAGGCAGATACGCATGCATAACCGGGAAGCAGACAGAGAACGGGCGGACCGCATCAGAGACCGGCAGATGACCGGAGTACCTGAATCAAACCCGGAAAAATCATTGAACAATGAAAAGTAATTTTAAATATATTCTTATTATCGGAGTCATCTTAGGTCTGAATGCATGCAGCCTGACGAAGTATGTGCCTGATAATGATGCATTGTACACCGGAGCAACCATAAAGGTTAAAGACAGCACACTTTCGTCAAAAGAGAAAAAGAACGTCAAAAAGCGAACAGAAGATCTGCCTCGTCCCCGGCCCAACAGCCGATTTTTAGGCATACCTTTTAAGTTGATTCTGTACAATATGGGAGGAGATCCGAACAAGGGTGGATTTATCAGAAACTTTTTTCACAAAGCCGGAGAACCACCGGTGTTGCTGAGTCGCTTTGATCTTGATTACAACATAAATGTGTTGCAAAATTATCTTGAAAACAGCGGTTATTTTCAAGCCGAAGCCATCGGCGATACCACCATTAAAAAGAAAAAAGCAAAAGCACATTTCACACTAACACCGGGACCACGATATACCATCAGTCATATACAATTTGATGTGGACAGCTCCACAGCCATTGGAAGTGAAATTGCTAAATCTTTTAAACAGTCCTTTTTAAAACCAGGCAGGCCCTTTGATCTGGAAATGATTAAAGCAGAGCGGGCAAGGATAGATAGTCGTCTTAAATCAAATGGATATTATTATTTCAATCCTGATTTTTTAATTGTAAATGCAGATAGTACAGTCGGAAAAAACAATGTTGAAATGCATTTAGCCGTCAAGGAAAACACACCGGCTCAGGCGCTCAAACCCTACATCATCAACAACACTTACATTTTTTCAAATTACCACTTAAGCTCTACCATCAAAGACACGTCACGCCTGAAAGGTGAATCCTTTAAGGGTTATCACATCATCGATCCACGAAACAGATTTAAGGCCAAACTTTTTCCTCGCATCATGGTTTTTGATTCAGGAGATGTATATAGCCTGAGGAACCATAACGCTTCCTTAAGCCGTCTCATAAGCCTCGATGTTTTTAAATTCGTCAAAAACCATTTCGAATTATCGCCCGAACAAAAAGGCGATACGGGCAGACTGGACGTTTATTATTATCTGACGCCCAAGCAAAAAAAATCGCTGAAGCTGGAATTAACGGGTAATACGAAGTCAAATAACTTCGTCGGTTCACAGGTTACCTTTACATTCAGAAACCGTAATACATTCAAAGCCGCTGAGCATCTGGATGTATATGCAAATGCAGGGAGTGAGGTGCAGTATAGCGGAGTTAAAGAAGGATACAATACCTATAAATTAGGTGGAGGCGTGAAGTTTGCCTTCCCAAAATTTGTGGTTCCTTTTTTCGCTTTTAATACAAGCAATGCTTTTGTTCCCAAAACGGTTATCAACCTGAGTTACGATTTGTTGAATCGGCGAAAACTTTACACGCTGAATTCATTTAAGGGAGAACTGGGATACAACTGGAAACCGAATGTTTTCGTGGAACAGGAATTTAATCCTATTTCGATAAACTATGTCAATGCTTCCAAGATTACCCAAAAATACCGGGACAGTCTGGCAATTAATCCGTTATTAAAAAACGCGGTGGACACCCAGTTTATCCTGGGCAACAATTATTCCTTTACCCTGAATCGTATGATTAATAACCCGCGTGGGAGCGGTATTTATTTTAATGCCATCGGCGATATTTCGGGGAACCTCGCCGGCTTATTGGTTCCGGCAGGCAGGTCAGGAAACAAGTCACTGTTTGGGAGCCCGTTTGCCCAATATCTCAAAACGCAACTTGACTTCAGGTATTACTGGGCTTTGAGCGGAGACATTCAATGGGTCAATCGCCTGCTCACCGGTATCAGTCATCCCTATGGTAACTCAAGCCAATTGCCCTTTATCAAGCAATTTTTCACAGGTGGAAATAACAGCCTTCGTGCATTCAGAAGTCGGTCGGTAGGTCCCGGAACCTTCAGGGATAATCGGGCGGATAGTTCCGGTTTTTTCCCCGATCAGGGAGGAGATTATAAACTGGAAATTAATACAGAATTTCGCTTTCGGGTAAATAAATACCTGGAACCGGCAGTATTTGTGGATGCCGGAAATATTTGGTTAGCCAACTCAGACCCCAATCGGCCGGGAGCTAAACTATCCGGCGATTTTCTGAAAGAACTGGCCATCGGCGCCGGAGCAGGATTGCGTATTGATCTTAGTATTCTGCTGCTGCGATTGGATGTGGCCATGCCCCTGCGTAAGCCCTGGTTGCAGGCAGGCGATAGATGGGTGTTGGATCAGATGGATTTTGGAAGCAAGGAATGGAGGCGAAGAAACCTCATTTTGAACCTGGCGATCGGATATCCTTTCTGATGTATTAGAAATAATCCCCTTCTTAAGCCAGAAGTTTAAACAGATAAAATCGTCGATCAGATTGCCATTTTCTCCATCTTTTTTACAAACTCAATACCTGATCCGGATCGTTTAATTTTTTCAGAAAGGCCATCAAACAGTTGGGCAATTCTTTCTTTTCCAATATCATTTTCAGGTAATTGATCTAAAAGATATAAGGCTACCGGCGAAGTGCTGTTCTTCTTATTAAACGGAATGTATAAGTCTTCATATTTCTCATTAATCATTCGCAGATAAGCGTCGTTTATTCTATTCATTTCCACCTCATCCTTTTCCAAATTATACTTGTGATAGGCTGTTTTTAACTTGTTGATTTCTTTATCATGCTGATCCACTTTTCTGGAAAAATCATCAAACTTTTTCTGCGATTTTGATCCCATAACCGTTGCGTTATGCAAGTCTCCTTTCGCGGAGACATAGATTTTTCCAGGTTCGAGAAAAATCGGAATTCTGGATATGCGCCATATACTGTCACCACTACTAAGCTGATACCTGACAATCAGATAAGCCAAAACCGGCTCATCTACATCCATGCGGATTTTAAAATATTTATTTTTAACTTCAACGCTGTCCGATATTTTTTCGCCGTTACCGTTTATATAAATAAATACTTTCTCTGCCGGTGACCAAAGATCTAAATAGCCTTTTATCTGTAAATTTTGGCCAAAGGAAAATGTGGAAGAAGTCAATGAAGTTATAAGGATAAAAAAGAACCTTGCCATTAAACAATCGGATTAATTGCCAACAAGATAACACATTGTTGTAAGATTCAAAAGGTAGCTTTAAATGATTTTGATTAAATGGTTCCGGCCTAGCAGAATCCTTTGCATTTCATCAACTGCTGGCTGTTTTGGTGTTGAGAACTCTCATATATCCTTTTTGCGTTCTGGTATTGTGGCCAAAGCATTCAAAAATTGCTCTTGCATCTCCGTGCCATTGGTAGCACCTATATCAAACCCCAAAAAATGAAGGGAATGTAAAAACATCCCCCGTTGGTCAAAACTAAGTTTTGCACATGAGAAAACTCTTTATCTGTTATCGTTGAAGCATTGTTCCCATCAACAGTATTTATTTTGCAAAAGCTTATTTACCGAATAACTCTTTTAATTTCTGTGATATCGAATCCTCTCCTTTTGGATCAAATCCTACTTCCTTTGCAATGATTTTTCCTTCCCGATCAATTAAAAAAGTAGCAGGAATACTGGTCACAGCAAATAACCGGTTCGACAATTTTTCGTTATCCCAAACCTGCGGCCAGGGGTTATTCTCTTCTTTCACAGCCTGCAGCCAGTCAGGTTTACTCTCATCAATAGAAATACTAAAAATTTCAAAAGGCTGGTTTGCATATTTTTTATACACTTCCCGCATATACGGAAAAGATTTGCGACAAGGTGCACACCAACTCGCCCAAAAATCAAGCAAGACATATTTGTTACTGAACTCCTTAAAAGCAATGGATTTACCAACAGGATCGGGCAACATAAAATCAGCGACCTTGCTTCCAATGGCAGAGCCTTTCAAACCACGCAGGTAATCAGCAAAATTCTTTCCGGCTTCCGATTCCTGCATATCCGGCGAAAGCATGTAGAGCAACTGATTTTTCTTATCTAATGAAGATATGTTCTTTCCTGCGCCTGCTAAAACGAATGCACTTGCGTAAGAATCAGGATGCTTCTTTATAAGGTTTTCTATAAGAGGAACCAGCATTAAATTATTTAATGAATCCCGTGTACTCTGAAGTTTTTCGTACTTCGGATCATTTTCGCTGATCATATACCATTGCTTCCCATATAAGTCTGATATCACTCTACTGATTTCACCCAGCGTACGAGACTGATCAAGCTCAAACCTACGATTCAGCTCTGCACTTTTCGGACCCTTAACTTCCGATGAAGTAAACAGCCCCTTGTCAATATCAGAAGTCACATAATAAATCCCGGGCTCTGAAATCAATATCCCGAAAGGCTGATACATCTGGCCCATAGCCTGGATATATTCAGGATATATTGCCTTAAACGTAGGGCCTGTAAAAGGAAAAGTAAAAGAATAATGGCCACCCTTTATCAGCGTGGAATCTTTTTCTAATCGGTTAAACAATTGAATACCGTAGTGGCCCTTCAGGTTGCCATTCATCGTTCCTTTTATTACGACCAGATTATTATCTGATTGACCCAGGCAGATCTGAAACAACAAAACCAAAAAAAGACTTGCCAGAATACTTTTCATTTTAAATGTTTTTATGAGTTTGCTTTCGAAAAAATTGATTTCAACAGGTCCTCCAACTCTTCTGAGTAACCAGTGTATTTTTCTACAATCTTCCCTTCTCTGTCAATCAAATACAGAGTCGGAATTCCACCAAACATATAATCCGTCATAGTTTTATCAATATCCGGACTCAACACTTGCGGCCATGGCATGTTCTCTTCCTTCATTGCTTTACGCCAGGCTTTTTCATCCTGATCAATTGAAACGCTAAATACTGTAAAACCTCTGTCTTTATACATTTCATACTGCTTCTTCACCTTCGGCACAGCAGCACGACAAGGGCCGCACCAACTGGCCCAAAAATCAATCAACACATATTTGCCTTTGAAGGATGCAAGTGATATCTTGTTTCCTGTCGGATCAGGATAGCTGAACTGTGGCGCAGCCTGTCCGTTCTTAAGCATATTGCTTCTGACAATATAGGTTCTAATTCTTTCCTGCAAGAGTTGGGCATCTTCAAACCACGGATACTTTTTAATCAGATTGCGAATAAGAGCCATCGCCTGGGTTGTATCCTTTGTCCAGTTCATTCGCTCAATAGCTTTGATGGAAGCAGGCAGATCGGAGTAATTCTTTATTATTACATCCAGCAACCTATCGTTGGTATTCGGTGTCATTCTGTTCTTTTCTTTCTCTTCTTTTAAGTAGGTTGCCCATGTAGAATCCTTCTCTTTATATTGACCAGCAAAATATTGTTCACGACTTTCCGCAATCATATCCTGATAATTCCAGTAATCCATATTATTAATGACATTAAGTAGCTTGTTATTTGGCGACTCGCTGCTTATAAAAACAAAAGGAGGGTTTTTGATTTTGATCTTCGCTGTATCATAACCCCTTACATTGATTTCAGCATCAGCATCCGAAAAAATTTCTATCTGATCCCACCTGGCAAAGTCAAGCCTATAAAAAGAGGGTACAGTGGCGTCAACCCTTAGAGTGTATGTTCCATCCGGATTAATAGGCACAGAGTCAATAGCTTGATACTTGCGTCCATAGCCCTTACCCAAATAAACCTTATTATAGTTGTAACCCGAAAAGTCATAAGATTCTTTAGGTACCAAAAACTGAACTTTACCACTAACAGTAATGTATTTTTTAGATGGCTTAGAAGAAGATTGAGCCTGAGAAGCAGTACTCAAAAAGCCAAATAAAATCAATGAAGGGATTGCTTTGAAAATTTTATATAATCTGATCATATAATGCCTTGTTGATAAATAAGGATGCGATTCGCGTTGAGATATTAGCTGTTTTAAGACTTATTCTTTTTACTCTTCAGAGCTTTTTCACCCGTCTGAACAAAAATATCAGCTTCTTGAAAGCCACCATCTTTAAATACGAGTTTGCCTTTACCATCTACAAAGAGGTAGGTAGGATAGGCCGTAATCTGATATTTTTTCACTAATGAAGGGCCAACCCCTTTTTCCATATCCATCGTCACATTTATGAAATTAGCGTTATAAAAGTCTGCTACCTTATCTAAGGTAAAAACATCCTTAGCCATTTGGATACAAGGGCGGCACCAGGTGGTATAAGCATCTACAAAAATTAACTTGCCCGATTTTTTTGCTTTTGCTAATACTTTATCCCATGAAGACTCATCAAAAACAATACTTCGCTTATTTTCTCTTTTTACCTGAGCAATATGATCTGCTTCCCGGGCTTTAGCCATTAAATCAGATGGGTTCTTTATCGCAAGGGTGGGATTTATGAATGACAATTGATCTCCTTTGCTGTCGTGAAATACATAAACCGGATACATCAGCATCTGTAGGTACGGAACATACTTTTTTCCTTCGTCTGTACTCATATCAATTCGAATGGCAATGCAATTTTTGTTAATAAAATCCGCGATACTATCCATGGAAAATATTTCATTTTCTCCTTTTTGGAGTGCTTCTGAAAGTGTCTTGTTCAACACACTTACGAAGATAATTTTATTGGTCTTCCCTGCTTCGTACATAGCCTGGTCGAACGTGAGATCCTTAAACCGGACCTGGCTCTGGGCCTGCAATAAATTAGAAAAACAGATAGCTAATACGAACAGGAATGGGAACTTTTTCATAAATGGTTTTTTATAATTTTAGTTGATTAATTAATTTATCTGTACCCTGAATTTTGTTGAATGAGTTTGTTTGAAATATCAATCTCACTTTGGGGTACGGGTAGTACTTTTTTATTGGCCGGCAAATCAGGGCTTGTCAGAGGTATCTTATTACGAATCATATCGTACCTGTTGATACCCTCAAATGCCAGTTCAAACTTTCGCTGCTGCAAGATCATTGCAAGCAAATCCTCAGCACTGGTAAAATCGGTATTAGAAAAAGGAACTGCATCTTTTATGGCGCGATTTCGTACTTCATTTAATAATTGTACTGCCTCGCTATTTATCCCTGATGTACGGGTAAGCGCTTCGGCCTTCGAAAGCATTACTTCAGCTAATCTGATAAGCGGAACGTTATCTCTGCCATTTTGGTTATTAAACTTAAATGTCGTTTTTTCATTTAACATGTTTGGGTTATAAATAGAATCGCCTCTCCACATTAACTCAGAAACGCGCAGATCATTGGGCTCAAATTCATTTATAAAATCCGGATTAATCCAGTATGATCTTTTGAAATAGTATTGGTTACCAATATTATTAGAGGCTGATGTATTGTTACTAACCATCTGGCTCACCGGAAATCCGAATATGTATTCCGAAGAGGGTGTTATTGAAACACCGCTTGGATTTGCAGGAAACAAGGCATGCAAATTTTCTGATAGCTGGTAAACTGAAGGACGTTTATCAAGCACCGCCTGTGCACTCAGGGCTGCATTGGCATAATCACCTCTAAACAGATAAACCCTTGTAAGCAGTGCATTAACAGCTCCCTTCGTCGCTCTAGTCCGCGTTTTCATTTCGTCTGAATATCGATCCGGCAATGATGTAACTCCTTCTGTTAGATCCTTAATTATCTGAACATACACTTCCTTATTGGATGACCTACCAATAATTTCTCCGGTATTATAACCCTCGAAAGGCGTTAGCTGCAGCGGTAAGCCCAAACCTGACTCATCACCCACCAGTGCTCCATCACCAAATAAACACAGCAAATTAAAATAGCAATAAGCTCTTACAAACTTTGCCTCACTGACAAATTGATTTTGCTTTTCTTCCCGATAAGTCGCAAATGCAGGAACTTTTGCAATCACATTATTAGCACTATTAATAGCACCATAAAACAAAGTCCAGGTATTAACGACATTATAGTCTGTAGGCGTCGCTCCCCCATTCTTATAAGTTTCGTAAAAGGGAGCCACCTTCAAAGTGGGTGTCGTGTAATCTGCATAAGTATAAGTAAAGCTATTGGTTACGGCTTTTAGCAGGTTATAATAGGCTTCAGATAGTGCTTGTTCAGACCCGCCTTCCGTTTTGAAAACATCTCTGTCTACGAGCGTATTCTCAGGCGCTATATCAAGCTTTTTATTGCAGGCTGTTAAAGCC
>JBIQMB010000089.1:0-9301 GCA_044463745.1 Chitinophagaceae bacterium
AGAGATTGTAGGGGATACAGTACACCGTAATTTTCTGAGAATGGTTTTAAGGTTTCAATCGAGAGCGACCCGGCCGTATGTACGATAAATTTTCCTTTGAGTGCAGAAAGGTTTCCAATATTATTCATGGCGTAATCGGCCAGACAGATAATATACAGGTCAGCCTCTAAATAGAAGGCATCTTCCAAAATGCCAAAATCGCATCTAAGTTGTTGGGCCAGCAGTTTCGCATTTTCGGAGCTGCGGCTGATTACCTGAACCACCTCATGTCCTGATCGCTTTATCAGATTTCCCAGTACCGTACCCGTATTGCCCGCACCAACGATAACAACTTTCATACTATTTTAAAGGTGTTTTCAGATTAACGACATTCATTGATCTTAAATTGTAATTTTTTGTATTTTGAAAATCCGGTACTTTACTCCATAAATGGTTCATTGACAGAGTTGAGTAAATTCTGTCGGAAGATAAATAAAAATATACTTCGTGCGTTTTTAAATTATTTGATGAATTATAAATGCTATGATAAATTTTTGGATGAATCACTATCAAAGGGACATTCGGCTACAATAAACAATCGCGTTTTAAACTATAAATGTTATATTGCTGATATTAGAAATCTTTGATCAAATTTTTGAATTTTAATTTTTAAATTAATATTGCACCCACAAAAGTGCAAAAAATCAAATAAAAATAAAGCCTTTCATAGCATGGCAAAGAAGAATTTATTAATAGTGGAGTCTCCCGCAAAGGCTAAGACCATTGAAAAAATACTTGGTAGCGATTTTGAAGTGAAGAGTTGTTTTGGTCATATCCGCGATCTGGAAAAAGATGATATGGGTATCGATATAAAAAATAATTTTCGACCCAGATATCAGGTTCCGCCCGAAAAAATGAAAGTAGTCAGGGAACTCAAACAGTCAGCCTCCAAAGCTGAAAAAGTATGGCTGGCATCGGATGAGGACCGTGAAGGAGAAAGCATAAGCTGGCATCTGGCCGAAGTGCTGGGATTGAATATTGGAGAAACACCCCGGATTGTTTTTAGCGAAATTACCAAGCCGGCGATCACACGCGCAGTGCAAAACCCGCGCAGGATAGATATGAACCTTGTCAATTCGCAGCAGGCGCGAAGAGTGGTGGACAGGCTGGTAGGATTTGAGATTTCGCCTGTGTTGTGGAAAAAAATTGGAATGCAAGGTGGGTTGAGTGCCGGAAGGGTGCAGAGCGTTGCAGTAAAACTGATCGTGGAGAGAGAAAGAGAAATCAACAAGTTTACAGCCGAGAGTAATTTTAAAATAGAAGCCGTTTTTTCTGAGCCTGATAAAGGAGGGAAATCAATCCAGTTTAAGGCCGAGGATTCAGGGAATCACGATGAGACTGATGCTCAGCATTTTCTTGAGCAATGTAAAAATGCAGATTATACGGTTACCTCCATTACGATTAAGCCGGGCAAAAGAACGCCGGCTGCACCTTTCACAACCTCTACTCTGCAGCAGGAGGCGAGCCGGAAACTGGGTTATGGTGTGAGCCGTACCATGCTCTTAGCGCAAAAATTGTATGAAAGTGGTAAGATTACCTATATGAGAACAGATAGCGTTAATCTGAGCGAAACAGCAAGAGCACAAATTAAGGATGCCATCGTACAAAACTTTGGCGAGAAATACCACAAACAGCGTTTTTACAAAAACAAAAACGAGTCGGCACAGGAGGCGCACGAAGCCATCAGGCCTACGGATATGAATGTAGAAAACATCAGTGATTATGATACCGCCCGTCTGTATAATCTGATCTGGAAAAGAACAATAGCCAGCCAGATGAGTGATGCAGCCACAGAAAAAACGACCGCAAAGATTAATGTATCTACCAATAAAGCAGAACTGACAGCCTCCGGCGAAGTTTTAATTTTTGACGGATTCCTAAAGGTTTATTACGAAAGTTCGGATGATGAGGACGACAGAAACATTGCCGGTATCGAAGACAGGCTTCCGCCTTTAAGCGAAGGCCAGAAGCTGCACTTTGTAGAAATGGCCGCTACCCAGCGATTTACCCGGCATGCACCCCGATATACCGAGGCGTCATTGGTTAAGAAGCTGGAAGAATTAGGGATCGGTAGGCCGAGTACCTACGCGCCTACCATCAGCACCATCATGAAGCGCAACTATGTGGAGAAGAAAGATAAAGAAGGAACCAAACGTGAGGTGATTATACTTACGCTTCAGAAAAATAACGAAATCAAAAAGGTGGTTAACACAGAGATGACCGGTGCCGAGAAATCGAAGCTGTTTCCCACCGATCTGGGTCTAGTAGTCACCGACTTTTTGAATCAATATTTTGAGCGCGTAATGGATTATTCCTTTACAGCACGCATCGAAGAAGAATTTGATAAGATAGCGGAAGGTAAGGTGCAATGGAATAATATGGTAGCTCAATTTTATGATCCGTTTCATCATCAGGTAGAACATACCCTTGAAACCGCAGAGCGGGCTAAGGGCGAAAGGGAATTGGGTACAGATCCGCAATCAGGAAAACCCGTTTTTGCCAGGATGGGGCGATACGGTCCGATGGCGCAAATCGGCACCTCAGAAGACGAGGAAAAACCAAAATTTGCGCGGCTTAAACCCGGACAAAGCATTGAAACCGTTTCACTTCAGGAAGCACTTGATTTGTTTAAATTGCCCTTGACTCTGGGCGATTACGAAGGCCAGGAGGTTTCAGTAAATGTAGGCAGATTCGGCCCGTATGTGAAGTGGGGCGAACAGTTTGTTTCCCTGCCCAAAGGAAAAGATCCGTTGGATGTAGAACTGGAAGAGGCTATTGAAATTATTGTTCATAAACAAAAGGAAATAGCACCGATAGCTCAGTATAAAGGCAAGCCGGTAACCAAAGGAAAAGGAAGATTCGGACCTTTTATAAAATGGAATGATATCTATATAAATGTGCCGAAAGCATACGACTTTGATAACCTGACGCAAAAAAATGTAGAGGAACTGATAGAAAAGAAACTGGAGAAAGAAGCTAATCGCTATATTCAAAACTGGCCTGATGCTAAGATAAGTATCGAAAATGCGAGGTGGGGCCCGATATTTAAAGCAGGTAAAAAGATAGTGAAAATCCCTGCAAAGAAGGATGGTGCAAAATATACCCCTGAAGAGCTGGCAGCGCTTAGTTTGGATGAAACGAAAGCGCTGATTGAGCAGCAGGAACCCGGTATTTTTAATAAGAAAACTGCGGCCAAAAAGACGGTTGCGAAGAAAGCTGCTACCAAAAAGGCTCCGGCAAAAAAAGCTGCTTCCAAAAAAGGGAAATGATTATTCATTTACCTGATCGTTTTAATGCAGGTGGCCTCCACTCTTTTGGATGCATCAGTTTCGGGGAATGAACCAATGCTATATAATCATTTAATGATATCAATCGGTGAAAGCTGTCAAACGTATTTTTAGCTTTGTTTTCAGTATATATGGGTTTGCGGTTTTTCTGCTGCTGATGTTTGTTCTATTTCCGCTTTTCTTGATTGCATTTTTATTGCCGCGTCCGAAGGATGGCAACATGGTTTACAAAATAGCACGATTATGGGCAATCGGTTTTTTATTTTTGATTGGTATTCGGTTTCGTACCATATATAAAGGAAAACCCCGGGATGGACAGTCCTATATTTTTGTCACCAATCACATATCTTACCTGGATATTCCCATGATGATCCTGGCCACCAAAGGGTTTCCGGTCAGGATATTGGGAAAGGCAGAAATGGCAAGCATTCCCATTTTCGGATCTATTTACAAGGCCGGAGCTGTAATTGTTAAACGTGATAATCCTGAAAACAGAAAAGAAAGCATCCGTGAATTAAAGAGATTTCTTTCTGAAAAAATTTCAATCCTCATTTGTCCTGAAGGAACTTTCAATATGACGAAGAAGCCCTTAAAAGATTTTTATGACGGTGCATTCAAAATAGCTTTGGAATTAAATAAACCCATTGTTCCCATTATTTTTCCCGATACGTATGATCGCATGAATTACCGGTCAGTTTTTTCCCTCACGCCAGGCATTTGCCGTTCCATCATTTTGCCAGCTATTTCTACTGAGAGGTTAGATGAGAGAGATATGTCTGCACTGAAAGATAAAGTATATGGTGTGATGGAGGATGAAATTAAAGCTCTGCAGGTTTCGTGGATCAGATAAAAGCCATAATCGGGCACAAGAAGCATGGATGGTATGAAATGAAAAGCCGGTAAGTGCGATGTTCATTTATGGAAATACTTGCTTAAAGGCTTTACCACTGGACGTTTTATGTGTGAATACCTCTGTTTGCAAACAGCTTCCCAAAATCTTTTCCCATTAGAGCAACCGACTTAACATGAATTACTTCAATAGTAATGATATTGTTTTTACATTTGCGCCAAAAAAGATGAAGGAATCTGAAATTAATATCAAGGTACAGCTTGACCAGGATAAAGTACCCCATGCTATCAGATGGAATGCCACCGACAGTACTGCACACGAAGAGCAGCAGGCCAAGGCCATGATTTTGTCGATGTGGGACGGTACGGAGAAAACAGCCTTAAGGATTGATCTCTGGACGAAGGATATGACCATGGATGAAATGGCTGACTTTTTTTATCAGGTCATGGTTACAATGGGCGATACCTTTCAAAGAGCCACCGGCAAAACAGCTCTTGTCAATGATATCAAACAGTTTGCTAATCAATTTCACGATAAATATGCGGATTCTGAATTGAATAAATCCTGATATTTTTCATTATTGATCATTAAAAAACACAAACGATGTCTTTAGAACAACAAGTCATGGATGGCATTAAAAAAGCCATGCTTGCCCGTGATGAAAAAACGCTTCGGTCGTTGCGGGCCATTAAATCGGCAATCCTCGCTGCTAAAACCTCCGCAGATTATTCCGGATCAATCAGCAGTGACGACGAAATAAAAATGCTTCAAAAAATGGTCAAACAGCGAAAGGATTCATTAGAGATTTATGAAAAGCAGGGCAGAAGTGATTTAGCCGTTAAAGAGAAAGAAGAAATCGACGTTATTGAAACCTTTTTGCCTAAGCAGATGAGTGAGGACGAAATAAGAGCCGCCGTTAAGGAAATCATCGCCCAGACAGGTGCCACATCCATGGCCGACATGGGTAAGGTAATGGGTACAGCCAATAAGCAACTGGCAGGTAAGGCAGATGGAAAAACCATTGCTACGATAGTGAAAGAATCTCTTTCCAATTAATTATCATCAATCTTAAAATGATCATTTGATAATCGACGTTCTTTTCTACTTCCTGGTTGCTTTTGCGATATTCAAGGGTTTTACGAAAGGACTCGTAGTGGGTGTTTTTTCATTTATTTCGTACTTTATCGGTCTGGCAGCGGCCTTGAAACTGTCTTCTTATGTTGCACAGCGGCTTGCCGGTGATGAGCCTGAACCATCGGTTTGGATGCCGTTTTTATCATTTTTTCTGGTCTTTGTGGCAGTAGTTATCATTGTCAATATTGTGGCACGAATTATCAGATCAGCCTTAAAAGCAACAATGATGGGCTGGCTCGACCGCCTGGGCGGAATATTTTTTTTCGTCCTCATATATCTTTTCATTTTCAGTATTTTTCTTTTTTATGGTACTGAAATGAATTGGGTAGGAGAGAGAGCAAGAGAGGAATCGAAGGTGTATTTGTACATAATGCCGGTGGCTCCGTGGATGATGAAGATAGCCGGTTTTGTGCTGCCCGTGTTTAAGGATTTGTTTGAAAATTTAAAATCCTTTTTCGAAAATCTGGCAACACATAAGCAGGCAGTATGGGGTTGACAAAATATATTTGTCTCAGATTTGAACAGAATCAATTATTTTAGCATCAGATGAATCACAATAGAAATCGAAAATGAAACAATGGACTATCAAATAAAAGAGGACGGAAAATTTAAATTTATAGAAGAGGGTGAAGGTGAACCTCTGGTACTGCTGCATGGCCTTTTTGGAGCATTGAGTAATTTTGAGCATCTCGTCGATTATTTCAGAGCTACACATAAGGTTGTTGTTCCGATGCTGCCATTGTTTGATCTGGATTTGATTCATACCACGGTTGGCGGATTAGCCAAATTCGTGAAGCGCTTTATTGATCACCGGGATTACCAGGATATCCATTTACTTGGGAATTCATTGGGAGGACATGTGGCACT
Organism: Chitinophagaceae bacterium; assembly: GCA_044463745.1. Taxonomy (GTDB): domain Bacteria; phylum Bacteroidota; class Bacteroidia; order Chitinophagales; family Chitinophagaceae; genus Ginsengibacter. The sequence continues at coordinate 6,178 of JBIQMB010000089.1, forward strand.
GGTTTATATTCTAAAGAATCCTGAAAAAATTAAATCGCTGATTCTGACCGGCAGTTCAGGGCTTTTTGAAAGTGGCATGGGCGATAGCTACCCAAAAAGAGGCGATCGTGAATACATCAGAAAAAAAACGGAGCTCACCTTTTATGATCCAAAAATGGCTACGGAGGAGCTGGTAAACGAATGTTTTGAAATTACCAATAATCGCTATAAAGTTATCAAAATCATTTCTCTGGCTAAGAGCGCCATACGTAATAATCTGGGAGATGAATTAAGAAATATCACCCAACCTACCTGTTTGATATGGGGAAACAACGATACAATTACGCCGCCCTTTGTAGCTCAGGAATTTAATAAATTGATTCCCAATAGCGAATTGCATTTCATTGACAAATGCGGCCATGCTCCCATGATGGAGGTACCTGATGAATTTAACGTTATCCTTAGCAGTTTTCTTTCTAAATTGAGGTCTCCGGCCCAGGTATCTTAATTTACGGATTGGTATTTGTCGGATAGTTACACTATTTTGTACCTGAAAATGAAAAACGTATGACCAGCCTGCAATTAATTGATCAGCACTTTGAACCGCTTTCTACCGAAGACAACGTAGAAAAAGCATTGGCATTGTTTCGGCAATTCGGCTGCAACCATCTTCCGGTAAAAGAAAAGGAACTGTATAAAGGTTTATTGAGTAAGAAAGATGCGATCAATGTAGAAAATAAAGAAACGCTGATCGCAGATCTGAGCGATGATTACCTACCTGCAGGTATAAATGGGTCTGCACATTTTCTTGCTGCCGTTCCGGTAGCAAATCTTTACCGAACGGATGTGATCCCCGTTATCAATGAAGTGGAAGAATATATGGGCAGTATCACCCATATGGATTTGATAACCGCTTTGGGAAACTTTTGTGGAGCCGGAGAGTACGGCGCATTGATTGTATTGGAGATCGAGAAATCGAAACTGATTTTTTCTGAACTAAACACGATTATGGAAAGCAATGGAGCCACGATTCTGCATTACAATATTTCGCCCATTGCCGCTACCGAAATTATGGAGGTAAGTATTGGTATAGATGTAAAAGAAATCTCCACAATCCTGGCCACGCTCAATCGTTATAACTACAAAGTTTTATTCACTTCAGGCGTGGATCTCACACATTCTGAACTCTCGGATAATTACAATAACCTGATGAACTATCTGGCTATCTGATCAGGGATAATTACTTCCGGGCATTGCTAATGAAAAAGATTTTGTGCGATAAAATGAAACCGAACCAAACTGCTTCTAAATGGAAATCGGTTTTTCGATTATTGTATTCTTATCCCTTTAAGAGGGTTGGGCATGTGGGAGGCTCTTTGTTTAGAGACACCAAACTACTTTTATTATTGAGGCCGGGCATGATGCTCTGCTTTTTATTTTTTGCTTCACAGGCACTATCGCAAGACTCTGTGACTGTTGATTCTGAATTCATTGTCAGAAAAATTATTATTACAGGAAATAACGAAACCAAATCGCACATTATTCTTCGGGAAGTTCCCTTTAAGGCAGGGGATACAATTTTGAATAGCCGTGTGAATTATCTTTCGCAGTTAGCCAAACAGAACGTCTATAACATTGAACTTTTCATGTCGGTAGAAGTGTATGATGTGCGGCAGGGAAAATACATCGACTTTTATATATTCGTCAAAGAGAGATGGTACACCTTGCCGCTGCCGTATCTGGAGTTGGCCGACAGGTCGTTTAATGTTTGGGTTCAGAAGTATAATGCGGATTTGCGAAGGCTGAGTTATGGTATTAATTTTCTTCGGCAAAATCTGACCGGACATAATGATAACCTCGAACTCATGGCTGCTGCCGGATTTAACAGACAAATTTCGCTTAACTATACTACACCATACCTCAAAGAGGGGATGAAAAGCAGGATGAAATTCGGTTTTTCAATTCTGGGGTCCAAAGAAATTCCGTTCATGACCAGCGACAGTAATAAATTGATGTATCACCAGTCGAGGGCCACGATCCGTCGGGGTTGGCAGGCATCGGCAAGCTTCCTAATCAGGAGGGCTATTAAAAAAGGGGAATGGCTTACTGTCTCTATGAATAATGTAAATCTGTTTGATAGTATTGCGGTGATCAACCCGGATTTCTTTCACGAAGGGGCTTCGCGTTTTACCTATCCGGAGATAGAATACAAACTGAAGTACGACGATGTGGACAACATCATATATCCATTGCGCGGACAAAAGTATCAATTGATATTATCCAAAAGAGGGTGGGGGATGCAAGGCGATCTTAACCGATGGTTTACCTCCGCTTTTGCCAATTTTTACCGGCCACTTGGGCATAATTTTTTCGGAACGATACGCTTGCGCGGACAGCTTATCCTGCCGTTTGATCAACCCTATTACAACACCAAAGCGATTGGTTATGGGAATGATTACATCCGTGGATTTGAGTTTTATGTGATAGATGGTGTGGCATCCTTCATTGCCCGTGCTGATTTGAAAAAGAAGTTGTTTTCTTTTGAAGTTCCTACTTTTTTGAAGTCGAAAGACTACAGCAAGATTCCTTTTACTTTTTATGGTAAAGTGTTTTCTGATGCCGGTGGAGCCTATAATCGCCGGTCATCCATGCTTGCAAATAAGGTGCATTATGGTGCGGGTATCGGTCTTGACATTGTTACCCTGTACGACATCGCAGTTTCGATCAATTTCAGTCTGAATAGTTTAGGCCAGCGAGGTATCTATCTCCATGAAGAGTAGGCCTCGCGCATGTGCTGTTCGAATGCGAGATTTTTTAATAGAAATTTTATGGCACGTGACAGACGGGGTTGTTTTCCAAAAAGTCTAAAAATTTAATTTAGATAAGAAGCAATTATCTCTTAGTGTCAAAATCAGATTATGGGGCGAAGCCGGAGCTTCACCTATCACAGAGGTCTTCGCCAGTCCTGGAGACCAGCAGGGATCGAAAAGACCTCACAAATTCCCCTCAAAAGGGCCACGTCCCGCACTGACGGGGTGGATGGTACGTGCCCGTTCGAATGCTAAATTTTTTTAGCCAGATTAAAGGCACGTGACAGACGGGGTGGTTTTCCAATAAAGTCAAAAATTTAATTTAGATAAGAAGC
>JBIQMB010000090.1:0-9263 GCA_044463745.1 Chitinophagaceae bacterium
TCGTTGCAGCCTGTTGTTGCAATTGTTCCGTACGCGCCTGATACTTTTTCTGAAGAGAAAGAATTTCATTTTCGGCTGCCTTTTGTTTTCTTTCGTAATCTGACTTTACTTTTTGATAAAATTCGTAGTTGGCTTCCAGCGAATCAAGTTCGATGTACGCAATTTGTCCCACAGGAGCCGAGGCCGCTTCCGGGTTATTATTTTCTACTTTTAACGGTTGTTTTTTGGGAGCAGACTTATCCTTTGAAAAAACATAATAAAACAGGTAACCAACCAACACAATCAAAAGGATATTGATGATCAAAAGAACATTCTTCATATAAAAAAAATTTGCCGTGCAAATTAAGAAAAAAGCAACGGCAAATTTTGTAATGAGGCTTTATTACAAAACGGTTAACAACCTCGGTAGATATCAAAAGAAGATGCGTAAAGTTAAGGCTCGATAAGATTCATTTTAGGGTGATCAAATATGTGCCCATTTCAATTTGGATAACCAGTACTGTGGGTACCAGATAGATGTAGATCTTGATGTTTCACGTTCCTGGGGCACCTGGCTTACAGGTATCACTTTTCCGGAATAATATGTGAGGTTCAGTTGATCCATTAATTGCATTACATCCTCTTCTCTTTCTACATTGGCCAATTCGCATGCTTTGAGGAAATTTCTATGCATCCCCATCGAATCGAGTACAGGCGGTAAATTCCTTACTCCTTCATAAGCATCGTACTTCTTCACGAAATAAAGAGTCACATCATTAACCATTCTTGTGTAGGCAGTGTAAATACTTTTTTTCATTTCAATCATTTTACGGTTTGGATAACAACCGGATTTTCATCACTCATCGTTATCTTGAAATTATTAAAAAGATTTCCACAGGTATTAAATAGTCTTTTTACCAGGATTATGGATTCTGATATTCTTAAAGCAAATGAGATGCCAGTAAAAAATGACTCGTCAAAAGCTGTTTGGTTTGCTGTTGTTTTCTTTGATTTCTCAGAGGAGAAGGAAATAAGATTTTCCGGGGGAGATTGGAGAGGTTACACCTGATAAATTCAGGATTTATGATTGTAAAAATACTCCAGGTAAATGAAAGATGCAAGGTTCGGCACTGTTAAATTTATTCACAGACCTGTTTTTAGCCTTAAATTACTGAATTTCAATATGTAAGATAGCGATATATACAAAGATATTCACATTTTTGCCCTGACAGAAGAGAAGAACTCAGAGAACATGAGAACGCTGTGGTTGCGCAGGGATTATTGAACAGATAATTCTTTGTGATTCTTCGTGTCTTCGTGGCGAAAGAAAACGCAGAGAACGTGGGAACGCTGTGATTCCGCAGGGATTATTATACAAACAATTCTTTGTGATTCTTCGTGTCTTCGCGTCTTCATGGCAGAAGAAAAACTCACTAACCTTAATTTCAGTTTATTTGCAATGAAACAATACTACATTTCCTGGCGGAAACTAATGAATTCAAAAACAGCCCAAAACCCAATTCATTCCAACAATGATAACAATCAGAGAAGCAACTGAAGCAGATATTGCCACCATCAGAAACATTGCTTACGAAGTGTGGCCCGTGGCTTATGCCGACATTCTCACCACCGAACAAATGCAATACATGCTTGAAAAATTTTACGATCCCGCATCCTTGCTTCATCAAATGAAAACATTAAATCATCAATTTATCATAGCCGAAGAAAACAATTCTCTTGCAGGCTTCGCTTCTTTTTCGCACCGCACCGACAACAACAAAATCGTACATCTGCATAAGCTATATGTGCGCATTATTAACCAGAAAAATAATATCGGCAAATTATTAATCGATCGGGTTCTGGAAATCATTTCCAAAGCAGGTGCCAAAGCACTACAACTCAACGTAAACCGGCATAACAAGGCCATCGGATTTTATAAAAAAATGGGCTTTGAAATTCTCCGCAGCGAAGACATTGATATAGGGAACAATTACTTTATGAACGATTATGTAATGGAAAAAAGAATCTCCTCGTCCTCATTATAATTCTTTCATCCAAACCTATTTATTCCTTTCAGACCGGATACACAGAATATGGATGGCCAAATTAATCAAAAACCCGAAAAAGGTAACCAGCGAATTCAAAAAAATCATAATCATCACCACCATAATGGTACCGATGGAGCCGTACAGCAGATTGTAGCTGGCGAAATTGGAAACAAAAAAAGAAAACCCAAGGGTAACAATAATGCTCAAAATAGTGGCAATGACCGCACCCGGACTGATGAATCGCCAGCGCCGCGTGGTGGATGGTGCATACCGGTAAATGAATGCATAAGAGAAAAAAATCAATCCGATTATGGGTATCCACCTCCCCATCAGAATAACCTTTTGCAGCAGTGCATTTTTTATCCCAATCCATTCCAGAATATTGGATTGAAGAAACAGTAACCCAATGGTAACAAACAACAGTGCAAACAACATCAACGTAAGTCGAATGGCATCCCAGCGGCGTTTGAGCCCTTTATTTTTCTTAAACCCCGCATAATCCGCCTGATTAAAAGACCGGATCAAACCCATGATTCCATTGCTCGCAAACAACAATGAAAGCACAAAAACGATAGAGATCAACCCTATTTTGGAACTATCGATAAAGCTGTCGATAAAATTGATCAAACCCTGATTGTAAGTAGATGAAGGAATGATATCCACGATAAGGCCGTGCAACTGATTTTTCATAACCTTCCGCGATACAAAGGGCAACTCCGGAATCAGTGTAAAAATAAACAGACTCGCCGGCGGAATAGACATGATAAAATTATACGAAATAGCAGCGGCCTTTTCTGTTATTCCGGGCATATTATAATGCCTGCCGATAAACCTGAAAACTTCATGAATAGACAAACCCCTGAAGCCCGGCGGTTTCCAGTCCCGACTCTTCATCCTGACCCATCTTGAAAATAATTTGATTTTACTGACCAATGGTTTGCTATTATTCTGATGTACTTTTCTGCTTTTCTTGCTTAGCCCTGATCAGGCTGTCTAAGGCCTTGCGGTATGCCCTGGCATAGATCAGATGCTCCGTGTAATTGGCTGCAAAATTAGAGTAACCACTAAAATCGGGTTTAGCCACAAAAAACATATAATTCGTTTCCGGCGCATCCAGCACAGCTTCTAAGGTTTTACGCGATGGCGTGCATATCGGTCCCGGCGGCAAGCCCGTATTGCGGTACGTATTATAGGGCGAAACAACATCCAAATGGCCATGCAGGATTCTTGTCAAGGCAAAATTTTTCAGCGCAAACTTAACCGTTGGGTCCGCCTCAAGCCTGTTTCCTTTGCGCAGCCGGTTGATATATACACTGGCCACTTTCCCTTTGTCGTCCTGCTTATTCGTTTCTTCTTCTACAATACTGCTCAGGATATACACCTCGGTAGGCGAAAGACCCAGCCGTTGTGCCTTAGACAATCGTTCTTCGTTCCAGAACTTCTGGTTCTCATCAAACAACTTTTTGAAAATGGTACGCATATCCGCCGTCCAGAAGTATGAGTAGGTATCGGGAATTACATCGGTTAATACGGTATTGGTATCTACATTAAAGGAGAGTAGCGAATCGTTTGAGGTGAGAAAATCCATTACAGATACGGAATCCAATTCAAAATTGCGGGATATTCTTTTGGCAAGATCTTCCGGAATCCGTAGTTTGGTGATAACCAGATTTACGGTTTCTTGCCGGCCGGTTCTCAATTTCTTCACGAGGTTATATACGCTCATCCCATTATCTACTTTATACTTACCGGGCTTAATGTTTTCGGGAAGTTTGTACCAGGATGCTACCTTATCAAACACACCGAAATTCTTCAGAAATGAATGAGCTTTCATACTGTCTTTAACCTGTACAATAGTAGCTCCGGTGGGGATATACAGAAATTTCTTGTCCGGATTTTTCACCGCCGGGCCCCAAACCAGATAAATGCCTGTGATAGCAAGGATGGCTACAAGTGTTACGAGTATGAGTAAAACTTTCCGCATGTTTATATCATTAACTGTTTAAACTAAAAGCGGGGTAAATTAAACAAAAAACCCGCCATTTGAAAGGAGGGTTTAATATTATGAATTATCCTGAATATTAAGGCTGAGGTGGAGGAGGTGTCTGCTGCTGCGAAGGCTGGGGCGAAAGCGGTACAGTCTGTCCTTGTGGTATGGTAAGTGGCGTACCGGCCGGTGCCTGTTGTATCAAATTCTCACGCGAATTATTACCTCCTGTTTTGGGAATGAACACGGTAGATGCAATGCACAAAAAAGCGATAATACCGGCAAATAACCAGGTTCCTTTCTCCAAAATATCTGTGGTTCTTTTTACCCCCATCAGTTGGTTTCCAAACCCACCCAGGGATGAGGTTAGTCCTCCACCCTTCGGGTTTTGAATTAATACAATAACGCCCAATATGATAGATGATAAAATAACCAGTATTCCAAAAAGCCACAACATAACTAAGATGTTTTTAAATTTTCAATTTTGGCGGCAAAGTACGCACTTTTAGACGGATTCATCAAACTTAATTTTTGATACATTTCAATGGCTTTATCTTTTTTGTTTTGTTTAACAAGAACATCTGCCATAGCTTCTGTAAGTACATCCGGGCCTACATTACTTATCTCGGCCGCATTCTGAATAATCTTTTCAATAACCTCGTTTTGTTCGGGTAATCTGCCGGGATGAAGTTGCTTCATACTCTTAAGCCATCCGGTAAAACTTTTAACCTGTTGACTTAACCTGTCATCCTTCAAATCTTCCTCTCTGAGCTTAATACCCTGCGAGGCAAAATAATCGATGGTATGAAGTGGTTCGAATTCGAGGTCGGATTCTGATTCAGTTTCTGCCGTCCCTTCTACCGATTCTGTATCATTGTCTTCTGCGGGAGTGAGATTTACTAAATTTTCAGTGGTGCTGCTTTCCGGCTGCTTCGTTTCTTCAGGTTCTGGATCCACCGGCACGTCAGTAGCGTCCTCTTCAGCAATCTGCAGTGATTGCCCTTCAGTCATCTCTGTTAATGGATCATCTTCTTCTTTCGTTTCATCCGAGCCATCCCCTGCCACTACTTGTGGTTCATTCGATGAAGATGGGAAAACCTCAGCTTTCTTCGCTGAACCATCTTCTATATTTTGATCAGTTTGTATTTCTGATATTAGTGAAATATCTTCTTTATTTTCTACCGCCTCATGAGATAGGTTTTCTTCGATTTCAGGAACTTTTTTCGAAATAGATTCAGTTGTCGAAACTTCTACCGAAATACCTTCCGTTATTTCATTGGGAGCCGAATTTTCGGCTTGTGATTCTTCATTCACAATTTCTTCTGCTGAAAAATCTGAAAATTCCTGCCTACTTGCCTCTTGGTTTTCCTGTGCATCCTCCCCCATAATTGCACTTACACCCGTCAGATTATTTTCTTCTTTTACAAAATTATCCTCCAAGGTTTCAGCCTGTCCATCAATCGCAGGTTCAACCTTATTTTCTAAAGATTCGGCAGCCAGCCCATTGCTTTCCGTTTCTTCACCAGCAAGTGACAACGAAAACAAATACCAGGGTACATTACCCATATAAAAGGAAGCCTCCTCCCTGAACTGTTCAAAAACCGGATTATTTTCTTCCTGATATTTTTTAGCTAATAAAATTCTGGCCAATGAACTCGCCGGATAATCCCTGACTATCCGCTCTAAGGTATTTGTATCCTGATTAAATAAGGAAAATAAGGAGCTGATATTTGATTTTAGCGGATTCATTTACAATATTACCAGTTTGAAAATATTTTATTAAAAATAGCGTCTGATACGTTTTTGACGATTTTATCACCTATCTCCTGCTCACCTTGCTGCAAGGTTTTTCCGGCACTGAACTCGTAGGAAGTAGAAAGATCCGTTTCAAAATTCTTTTTGGCATCCTGCGAGTTTTTGAAAATCAGATGGAAGGAAACATTCAATCGGTTCGACGATGCCTGCTGATTAGACACCCCACTCGTTGACACCGAATAATCGCTTACATAACCGCTGATATCATAATCGCCAACATCGTTTGTTAACTGCCGAAGCCGCGTTTGCCCCACCACTTTCTGCCGCACAGCTTCTGTAAGTTGGGGCGCCAGTTGCGGACTCACATACCGGGCTTTATTTTCGAATTGATTGATGCTGAAAGTTTTAATCTCCGGTGGAATGGGAGATACATCTTTAAATGAATATTTGCAGGTGGCAAACACCATGGTCAGCATTACAAGACCCGAAAACAAATATGGTAAAACAATCCTTTTCAAATGAAGGCTTTAAGTCGGTTAATCATTAATGTTGTATTCTTTTAATTTCCTGTACAATGTCCTTTCACTAATACCCAGATCGGTTGAGGCATCCCTTCTTTTTCCCTTATGCTTTTTCAATGCTTTAATGATCAGATCTCGTTCTGCATCCATGATATTCAACGATTCTTCTACCTCCTGATGTTCTGCAATTTGGGTATCATTCGATTGTTTCAGATCATTCATGGCCGAAGTGGGATGAAGCACATAAGGTATGTTGCTCTTGGATGCAGGAAGACTTTTATAAGAATAATCATCCTGTGTTACTTCGGTATCCTTATGCTTAAACAATTCGGGTGCGTTAATCGCTTCGAAGAACATTTTCTTCAATTCAGTCACATCTTTTTTTACATCAAAGAAAAGCTTGTAAAGGATTTCTCTCTCATTGGCAAATTCGCCACTCTGCTGCGCCTGCGATGCCAGTACCGGCAGACGATTGTATTTGGAGTCCGGAAGCATTTTCTCCAGCGTTGGCCGGTCTATTATTCTTCCCTGCGATAATACAGAAACCTGTTCGGCCATATTTTTCAGTTGACGAATATTACCCGGCCAGGGATAATTGATTAAAAGTTGCCAGGCATCTTCGGTCAGTTCCACAGGCTCAGACCGGTATCGCTCCGAAAAATCAGAAGAAAATTTTCTGAATAATAAAGGGATATCTTCCTTGCGGTCCCGAAGCGGCGGCACGCGAATCGGAACAGTATTCAATCTGTAATACAAATCTTCACGAAAACGTCCGGTGTGTATGGACTCCAGTAAATCCTTGTTGCTGGCGGCAATAACGCGCACATCTGTTTTCTGAACCTTACTTGATCCAACCCGGATGAACTCTCCGGTTTCTAAAACACGGAGCAGGCGCGCCTGCGTACCCAGTGGTAGCTCTGCTATCTCATCCAGAAAAATGGTTCCCCCATTCACGGTTTCAAAATAGCCTTTACGGCTCTCTACCGCTCCGGTAAAGGAGCCTTTCTCATGACCAAATAATTCGGAGTCAATCGTGCCTTCAGGAATCGCACCGCAGTTAACGGCAATAAATTTATTGTGCTTTCGCGGAGAAAGAGAATGGATAATATGAGAAAAGACCTCCTTTCCCACTCCACTTTCACCATTAATCAACACGCTCAGGTTGGTGTTGGCCACCTGAATGGCTACATCCAATGCATAATTTAACTCGGGCGCGTTCCCTATTATTCCAAATCGGTTTTTAATTGTTTGCCTCGTATCCATTCTATTCATTTTATTTATGCCACCGCGTCCTGCGTTACCGCTTCTCCTATTAAAGTGCCGGGTGTACAATCCTTAATCAGTACATCCACATAATCGCCTTTTTTAAAATTCCCCTCTTTGGGAAAGACGACCATTTTATTTGTATCACATCTGCCGGCCCAATCCTGTTCACTCTTCTTAGAGTTTCCTTCGATCAGCACCCGCAATGTGCGCCCAATTTCTTTTTCCATAGCCTGCTGAGAGTGGGTTCTGTGCAAATCTACGATCTCTGCCAACCGTCTTTTCTTCACTTCCAATGGCACATCATCCGGGAAGCGCCTGGCAGCCAGTGTTCCGGGCCGTTCACTGTAAAAATACATATAGGCCAGATCAAACTGGCAATAATCAAACAGGCTCAGCGTATCCTGATGGTCTTCTTCGGTTTCTGTACAAAACCCTGAAATCGTATCGGTAGAAAGTCCACACTCCGGCAATATTTCCCGAATTCTGTCCACCTTGGCCAGATACCATTCTCTGGTATAAGTTCTGTTCATCAGTTGCAGCAAACGAGTGCTTCCACTCTGCACCGGAAGGTGAATGTTTTTACAAATATTATCGTGTCTCTTCATCGTAAAGAGCACCTCATCAGTTATGTCCTTGGGATGAGAAGTAGAAAAGCGAACACGCAGCAATGGTGAAATTTCGGCCACCATTTCCAATAACATGGCAAATGAAACGGTTCGGTCGTTTTCGGGTTCATAATATTGATAGCTATCTACATTTTGGCCCAGCAGGGTAACCTCCCGGTAGCCTTCTTCAAAGAGTTCGGTACATTCCCTAATGATAGAAACAGCATCGCGGCTACGCTCACGTCCACGGGTAAAGGGCACCACACAAAAAGTGCACATATTATTACATCCGCGGGTTATACTTACAAACGCAGTTACGCCATTACTGTTTAAGCGAATGGGTGAAATATCGCCATAAGTTTCCTCCCTGCTCAGTAAAACATTCACGCCTTTCTGTCCTGTTTCAGCCTCTTTAATCAAAGCCGGAAGACTGCGGTAAGCATCAGGCCCAACTACAATATCTACCAGTTTTTCTTCTTCCAGAAATTTTGCTTTAAGCCTTTCAGCCATACACCCGAGCACACCGATGAGTAATCCCGGCCTTTCTTTTTTTAATTTCCTAAACTCGGTGAGCCTTTTTCGTACCGTGGCTTCTGCCTTTTCGCGTACCGAACAGGTGTTGATGAAAATCAGGTCCGCATCCTGAAAAGATTCGGTTACGGCCATCTCTTCATTTCTTAAAATCGACGCTACCACCTCACTGTCGGCAAAGTTCATGGCGCATCCATAGCTCTCAATATAAAAATGTTTGGAGGCGATGGAGTCTTCATTTTCAATTGATTTCAATGCCTCTCCCTGCCTCGCTTCGTCGTGTATTTTATTGTTATAGAGTTCAAACATTATTGATATTTTTACGGGGTAGCAAATATAGCCCAAATCCAAATTCTGATAAAACGTCAGTTTCATCAAACCCTTTCAATGGGTTAAAGTTATTATAATCTACCACTAAAAAATACCAATCACCGAAAAAATGTCAGGCTATTTTATCAAAACTGGCTGTAACTCCCTTTATAACGGCCGAACTAAAACCCCTATGCTCCAATTCATTGAGGCCGGCAATGGTACATCCCCTTGGGGTGGTTACCTTATCTATTTCATATTC
>JBIQMB010000091.1:0-9252 GCA_044463745.1 Chitinophagaceae bacterium
TCCGCCTTTTTCGGTTTTGTTAAGCCAACCCGATTCGCCTTGCTTAATTTCAGTATTGCCAACAAACACACTGCCTTCTGTAACTAAAATAAAGCCATTATAAGAAGACGGAATATTCTGTGTGGTTTCAGCATTTTCCACTAAGTTAAAATCAACAATGGTAACAGGTGTATTGTTTTTTAGTGGTGATGTAAGCCCATAGGCATTACCACTATAAACCCGAATTTCGCTGTCTTTGATTTTTATTGTCGGAACATTTTCCAAATCTATACGCTGCAAAAAAGGCTCTGTCCAACGTTTTTCGGGTGGCAAAGAAACCCAAAGCTGTAAAAAACGGATTTGTACTTTTCCATTAATTTCGTCTGTATGAATAACGCCTTTCCCTGCGGTCATCAACTCCATATTTCCTTTGCGAAAAGCTTCATCGTTTCCGTCTAAAACGAATGTATAAATTTCAAGTCCCCCGTGTGGGTGTTGTCCGCCAGCTATTTCAGTTCCGGGCAAATTAAGTTGGTCGTCCATTAGAACAATAAAAGGGTCGGTATTACCAAAGCCCTGACCGCCCACTATCTGAGCTGCCTTGTGTCCTGCTCCTAAAAAGCCTTGTTGAAGCGGGTGAAAACTTACATGCTCAATTTTTCTCTGTATCATATCTTTATCTGGTATTTAGTTTGCGATTATCTGTTTCCCTTTTACCAGGTTATTGTAATAAATAAAAGAAGTAACCAACAATGCCAAATAAATGAATGGCATAATTACTTGATTTGCGGGGTCGCCTACGGCTCTGTGGGCGACTAAGGCAGAAGTGATACTTATCGTAAATCCAGCATACGCAAAATACTTAAATCCTTTTGGAACAAAGGGAAGCAACAAAGCTAATCCTCCCATTATCTTTGCTATCGCTAGTTCAATTCTGAGATAATCGGGAATGCCTAAATGTTGAGCAAAACCTTCTTTCATTCCGGCATCTGTCAGATACATATATGCCGAAAACAGCATAGATAAGGAGAATATCCCTGTTGTTGTCCAAAAAATTAATTTTTCTTTTTTCATTTTTGTTGAAATTTTATTATTTGACCGCAAAGTTAAAGCAGGATTGTTTACTTTTGTAATCAAGTAACCAAAAGTTACAGTAACATAGAGGTAACTAAATAACTTATTATGGAAAAAAAGGTAACAACACACGAAGAATGTAAAAAGCACCTAAGGGCTGTCCACGATGCGATGTATGTGCTGAATGGTAAATGGAAAATACCCATTGTTACCACGCTGTTTTTTCATAAAAAAAGACGGTTCTCGGACATTCTGAATGATGTGGAAGGAATATCAAACAAGATGTTGAGCAAAGAACTAAAAGAGTTGGAAATAAATAAGTTCATCAAAAGAACTGTTCTGGACACGCAACCTGTAACAGTGGAATATGCACTTACGGAGTACGGCCGGGGATTAGAGCCTGTAATCCTCAACTTGTCGGAATTTGGTACCGCACACCGAAAAGTGATTGTAAAACGTTGATGTGTCTATTGGTGCAGGGCCCTCTGCCATTGCCCATAACAATCAGAGAAGTATCCAAACGCCCCCGAAATGTCCCCCGCCATTGTTTGTTCAACAGGTTAAATCATCGGCGATGTGCCGGAAATAGTATCCCGTCTCTTACAAAAGCTGATTGAAAATCCAAATGATGAGCATTTATTCGCCAGCCGGCATATAACTGGCTTCAAAAGCTTCACCAGGCGCTAATTGTCCAAGAACACGGTAACGGTATTATTCGTAATTGCAGCGGGGATATTACCCTGCTTTTTAAGTATTACCATGACCAGCCGCTATCAAATTTTTCGCAGACAGATATTGAACAACACCTGCAATACATCCTGACTTGCCCCCTTTAGATCAGCAGGCCATGGCGGGGCATGGTTTAGGCTAACCCGCCAAAGGGATGATGACAAAACTGGCCGTAATAGTACGCCAAAAACCCTGACCCGAAAGTATATCCGCTGTCAGCACGTTCCACCATGGTGAAGTGGTAGTAAGATTCAGAAATCTTTAAAAAAAATCCCAATCCTCATCACTTATGGTAATGTCTCTCGGTATATAAAAGTTGCGGTACGAGCTATATCCTTTATTCCAGTATTGATTGATTTCCCTTACAGGGATTTCATCCTCCCACACCAATAATTGCTCTTTGGCCCCGGTACCTTTCGTGAGCACGACAAAGTAGGTACCGTCATCCTTAACCAGGTCGGTGATGATGTATCCTTTTTTCATGTGGGCATCAATATCTGCCTGATCCCACTTGTCATATTTATATTCACGAATCACCTGATGACTGTACCTGTCCTTCCGCATGGCTATCACCCAGCGGTCGTCGCCAAAAGCCATGGAAGAAATAAATTTACCTTTTGCCCACTCTTCCTTTATCTTATCGTACGGAAAAGAGGTTCTTAACAGAACCACCTCCGGGTTTTTATTTAACCGGGTAGACATTACGGTCCATTTTTTATGGCTGTAGGCGAGGGAAGTGATGTTTAAATTGTCCTTATTATAGGTTTTGATATGCTCCCACATGCGATCACTGCTGTTACCGTACTTGCCCGTTTGATAACCGGATATACCCCCATCCGACATGATAATAAAAATTTCATTTTCATGTAAGTTGTCTGTTATATCCGTATACCTATAACCTTCTTCTAATTTTTTGTTTGGCTCTTCTGTAAAGGCTTTTCCTCTGAACCAATATTGTTTTCCCATCGGAATGCCTTTGGTAAAAGTTAAAAGCCATCTGCCCGGTTTTAAGCGCTGTCCGGCTTTATTAATAAAAAAGCCCTCGCTGCCCTGTAAAACTTCCGCCTCCCCGTCCTCAAATGAATAGGCATCATCATAGGCAGCGCGTATCACCATTTTATTATTTCTGTCAATAAACCCCCATTTACCTTTTACTTTTACAGCAGCTAAACCACCTGAAAAACCTTTTGCTTTTTCATATTCCATCGGGATAACCAACTTGCCGTTTTTATCTGCAAAGCCCCATTTGTTATTGATGGATACGCCTGCCAAACCTTCATTGAAATCGGTTATTAAATCGTATTTTAAAGGAATTACCTCCCGTCCCTTATCATTTACGAAACCATACTTACGGTCCCGGCCATCATCCTTTGCGGCCATGGCCAGCCCCTCAGAAAAATAATACAGGTAATCATAAACAAAAGGAACAACGGTTTTGTTTTTATCGGTGATCATACCCCATTTTCCATTTTTCTTTACGGGAGTATAGCCATCCCTGAACCCGTACCAGAATTGTTCATATTCCATCGGTATTATCAGAGACCCCCTGGTATTGATATATCCATACAATTTTTTATCTTTTGATACCTCAGCAAGGCCATTAATGAAATCTCTTGCATCCAGATATTCAGGCGCAACGACTTCTCTTCTGCTTTCGTTAATAAAGCCGTATTTATTCTGATATAATACCCGGCGCATCCCATCTTTTAAAGAAAATTCCTTTTCATAAGGATGATCACTTGACTGGGCAAAAAGCAGGTTTTGACTTAACAAAAAAAGAATCAGTACATTCCATTTCATAATGCTAAATTTTGAAAAAGTTGCCAGGCCTTTCCTGGGTAAATTATTTGGATTCGTAATTCAGAAAGGCGTTAAGCAGTGTTGGTAAAAAGGGTCAGTTAATAAATTAACTGCCAAATATAGATTCTTCTTTTGATTGTTGCAACCCCTATCTTGTAAAAAACAGAAAGAGCATTCTTCCATATGGATGGTCGGGCTGTTATTTAAACAACAGCTTGATAATCAAGACTGTTTTATATGACCGGCATGTAACTTATGGGGTCCCGGCTCAGGGGAGAGCCGTTTCAAAGCTTAAAACGAAAAAGATCCCATTCACTTCACTGCCATCTTCGCTAAGCTCTTCCATAAATAAGACGGCATAGCTCCAATCAATTACAGGTATACTTTTCCAGGTATCGCAGAGAACCGAAAGACGCAAAACGAAAGCCCTGCAAACTTTGTGTAATCGTTGCAGGTAACGGACATCCGGGACGATACCTATTATAAAGGTAAAGCAACAACCCCTCAGAATATTACCGGCAACATTTCAAATATTCCGGAGATACAATATTCCGGAAACCCTACCTTTAAACGTATGCATCTTCTACTTAAATATCTGAAGCCGCAAAGGTTCACTATTTTCCTGGCCCTGATTTTTGCTGCTCTCAACCAGGTTTTATCCATGATAGACCCGATTATTTTTGGAAAAATTATCGATGATTATGCAAAGCCGGCCATAACACAGCAGCGCGGGGAACTGGTTCAGGGTGTGTTGACCTGGCTGGCAATAGCCATTGGTGTGGCCTTGTTAGCAAGTGCATCGAAGGCTTTCCAGGACTATTACACGGGCCTTTCTGTTCAACGGCTGGGACGGCAGATTTTTGATGACGGATTAAAACAAACACTGCGCTTGTCCTTCGCTGAATTTGAAGAGCAAAGAAGCGGGGAAACGCTTTCCATCCTGCAAAAAGTACGTACGGATATGCAGCGCTTTATGCAATCGCTGGTAGGTATTTTATTTACTTCTGTCGTAGGCATTATTTTTCTGCTCTGGTATGCCATAACCAAAAGCTGGCTGCTGATACCGGTATTTATAACCGGCGTATTATTTTTAGGCGGCCTCACTGGCATGCTCAGCCGCAAAATAAAAACAACACAACGGTCTATTAACCGCGAAACAAATGTACAGGCCGGATTGATAACCGAATCTCTCCGGAATATCGAACTGGTGAAAAGCCTCGGCCTTACCTTTCCTGAAATCAGGCGGCTTAAAGAAAGAACAAAAACCATCTTCGACCTGGAGATGTATAAAGTGCGAAAAGTACGAACGCTTTCGTTTTTCCAGGGTACGCTTATGAACCTTTTGAAGCAATCCATTTTCTTCATTCTTCTCTGGCTTATTTTCCGTAATGTTCTTTCCACGGGCGAACTGATAGCCATGCAGTTTATCACAACATCCATTTTTGCTCCCCTCCAGGAACTGGGAAATATCATTCTGCTGTACCGCGAAACGGAATCTTCCCTGTCAAACTTTGACGCACTCATGCGTAAACCCATCGAAAGAAAACCGGAAAATGCGGTGACCGTTGGTGAACTGAAGAAACTGATTTTTAACGATGTGATATTCAGGCATAAAACAGCTAATGATAATTCTATCGACGGACTTTCCTTTGAAGTAAGACAGGGCGAAACCATTGCATTTGTGGGCCCGTCAGGTGCCGGAAAATCTACCCTGGTAAAGCTATTGGTAGGTCTTTACAAACCCACCAGCGGAAATATTATCTTTAATGACACCAGCTACCAGGCAATACATTACAATGCCTTCCGGCGCGAAATAGGCTTTGGTACGCAGGATACACAACTTTTTGCAGGCACTGTAAGGGATAACCTGCTGTTTGTTAAACCCGAAGCAGGCGATGACGAAATAAGGTCTGCCCTGGAGAAAGCTTCTTTTACCCCGGTGATGGAACGGTCAGGAAAGGGGATTTATACCTTACTGGGCGAAAGCGGAATGAAGCTTTCCGGCGGAGAACGCCAGAGACTTTCCATAGCAAGAGCGCTGGTACGCGACCCACGCCTGCTCATTTTCGATGAGGCTACGTCGGCATTGGATTCCATTACCGAAGAATCTATTACAGCTACCATCAGAAACCTGCCGAACCGCGATAAGCGAATTACAATGCTCATTGCTCACCGGCTTTCAACCATTATGCATGCCGACCGGATTTACGTTTTGGAAAAAGGCAGAATATCAGAAACCGGCAGCCACGAAAACCTGCTGGCAACCAAGGGGCTTTATTATGCCATGTGGCGCCAGCAGGTAGGGGAAAGAAGGAGTGAGGAAGGCCTATGTAGAGCTTGCTCAAAAACTCACAGATCGGCAGTTTTTGTCATATTATATTTAATACTTATACAAGTAATACCTAATTGCCATCGTAATCCCCTATTTATCCATTCCATCAGGCATAGCGGTGCCATCCTCGCTAACTTAACGAGGTTAAGCACCAAGGCTATCGCAGCCACCCATGAAGTACTGGTATTGGAAAGTTTCGCTCTTATCTTATTCAATCCGTAAGCAGTCTTTGCCTGACCAAACTTTCCTTCTATCGGGTTGCGCTCTCCCGGGCTTACGTGATTGTGCACTGCCTGAGCCGATGGCCTTCCTAATGGTTTGGATTTTAGTTTTATGCCCAATAGTTTAAGCTCCTTTCTGTTTTGCCTGTTACAATATATTTGGTCGGCCAATACTTCTGCCGGATAGTGCCCAAACCTGACTTTGTATTTTTCTATAGAATCCAACAGGTATCCTCCTTCATTGTAAGCTTCCCACGATAGGTGGTCTATGAAGACAAAGCCTCCGGTAAGAGACATTTGTATCTTGGAACCGAACTCCGTTTTAGCGCTATCTTTTCCCCTTACAATCGGGCGCACGTGAGGCTGGTGGATATTGACAATCCGGTAATCTATGCGTTTACTGCGCGTGCGGTGCATTTGTTCTTGTTGTTCATAAACGGTATGAAGTACCATCAGATACTTCTGCTCCTTATGGGGCAGGGGAAATGTATCATATGGCTTTAGAAGATTTTCTATGTGAGCCAGATTCCTCTTTAAAAATCTTAGTTGTTGGCCGTTGGCTTTATAAATTTGTCTGGCTGTCTTTCTCTTCTTTTTGGCAGCATTAAGAAAATTCTTTCGGGCTATCTCTCTGTACGTTCTCACCTTTGGCTTTCCATGAAGAGATGGGTCATAAATTTTATCTATGATTTCTTCGCTTTTACGTCTTGCTGCATCCAATAGTTTAAGGTCTGTGGGGTAAGTTATATTCTGGGGTGCTACTGTGGCGTCCACGATAAGTTTTCCCGCATTTTTTTCTTCTGATGATTGTTCTTCGTCAGGTAAGGTTTGTTCCCGGCAGGCGGCCTCCTCATCCGTTGTTTCTTTAGCATCCTGTTCTTTCACAGGGGTGTCAGCTACATTATCCTTAATCATGTCCGGTTCTGTGTCTTTATCTCCCGGCTGCTCCTGATCATTCTTTTTTTGCTCAAGGACTTCTATACAATAGACGGCTATTGCTTCATTTATTTTACCAAGAAGTTCAAGGCTTAACCGTTTTCTGATTTCTACAAACAGGGTATCTGAAAATGGAGCTTCATTGGTGAAACTGCTGTATCCAAGAAAATATTGCATAAACATATTCTCCTGTATCTGGGCTATGGTTTCTCTATCGCTTAAATCGCCGAGGTGTTTAATGATAACTGCACCCAGAATCACCCGGCCACTGATTGGCGGGCGACCTTCTTTGGCTGGAAAGAGGCCATCGTAATAAGTTACCAGTCTGTCCCAGGGAATTGCATGTGCCATTCGAACCCAACGGTTATCCTGTGTCAGTTTTTGGTCGAAGGGGGTCTCAAACCCTGGCAGAACTAACTGGTTGGGGCTGACGTAGGCTGGAGTTGATGCACGCTTTCTGGGCCTGCCGGAAGTTTTTCCTTGCATCTGATTTATATTTTATTGGCTGTGCCTCAAATATAACAAGCATTTGGAAGTTATTGAGTAAGCCCTATGTAAATAAAATAAGCACAGCATTGCTAATAAATATCTGCACTTGTTTTGTCTATCCTGGGTTTTGCTGCATACCATTTATAGAAATAATATCTTCAGGGATAGGTAATGCATAGCGCAAATCATTAGGGGATAAAGAATAATTCTGTCCGCCTATAATTCTTTTAAGAGTTGTAGGCTCCCCCTTTTTTGGGGCCACTTGCATTTAGAGTTTTCAAATATAATCCGTATTTATTTCGCCCGCTTTATCCACGACCGGCAGCGCTGCAATTTGTGAGGGATTTCCGCTTGCCGGTGTGGATAAAGCTATGAGCTGTTCGTACTTCAAGCTGTATTCAGTGGGAGATAGGTAGCCGAGTGCCTTGTGCGGGCGGGCGCTGTTATAATCGTCTCTCCAACTGTTGCAAAGTTCTCTTACTTCTGAGAGGCTGCGGAACATGTATGCGTTAAGCAGTTCTCGTCTCATGCTTCCATTTTTGCGTTCAATGTACGCGTTTTGCATAGGCTTGCCTGGCTCGATAAATTGAAGGTCGATGTTCCTGCTTTTGTGACTGCACCACTCTTCCAACTTATGACTGATAAACTCAGGGCCGTTATCGCAGCGGATATTTGCAGGAATGCCTCGCTCGGCGACGAGCCTCTCCAACACTCTGATCACCCGAACTGTAGGCAGAGAGGTATCTGCTTCTATGGCCAGGGATTCCCGGTTAAAATCGTCTATTATGTTTAAGAGCCTGAAGCGTCTTCCGTCTGTGAGCCTATCGCTCATAAAGTCAATGCTCCAGGTTTGATTTGGCGAAGTGGGAACCCTCAAAGGTTGTTGAACTCTGGCAGGCAGCCGTTTCTTTGCCCGTCGGCGTATGTTCAATTTCATATCTGTATATACTCGGTAAATGCGTTTATGATTCCATGTAGCTCCCTGGTTCCAAAGCCGGTAACAACATTGCCAGTAGCCAATGGAAAGGTGTTTCAGTGTGAGTGCTGCAAGTGCATCCTGCAGCTCACTATCATCTTTGGTTTTTTTCTCGTACTGGTGCGTGGTTCGGGACAGATGCACCAGGTTGCACGCCTTTCGGTTACTTACCTGCTCTTCAGTCACAAAGTAGTCAGCAGCTTCCCGCTTGGCCTCAGGCGTTAAAACTTTTTTTCAATGAAGTTTTTCATCGCCCGGTTCTCAATGCACATTTCGGCATACATTTTTTTGAGCTCCGAATTTTCTTTTTCAAGTTCTTTAAGGCGTACTACATCAGACACTTCCATGCCACCGTACTTCGCCTTCCAGTTATAAAAAGTAGGCTCACTGATGCCAATTTCCCGACAAATGTCCTTTACTGCCATTCCGGCCTCTTGTTTCTTAATGGTAGCCACTATCTGGCTCACTGTAAATCGCTTTTTCATTGTTGTATTAAAGTTTAAAATTAATGACTTTGTGTTTTAAACTCTAATTACGAGTGGCCGAATTAAGGGGAAGCCGACATTTTTGAGATAGACCACTTTGATGCCAGCGCTCGATTATCTCAAACATTTGCTGGCGGATTTCTAAGTTACCCGGCATGATATTTTATTTTATTCATGCAAAACTATTGACTGAAAACTCCGAAGACAAGATGGGGTTGGTCGGTTGCTTAC
>JBIQMB010000092.1:0-9200 GCA_044463745.1 Chitinophagaceae bacterium
ATTTCATAATTTGCATGATGAACACAACAGCAGCTAAAACCATGCACGAAGGCAGAAACGTAAAGCGCATTCGCGAAATATTGGGTATTAAGCAGGATACCCTGGCCAATGAATTGGGCATCAGTCAGCAAAGTATTTCGCAGTTGGAGCAGAAGGAAAGAATTGATGATGAAATGATGGAGCGTATTTCTGCAATTCTGAATGTGCCGGCTGAAGCGATCAGGAATTTTGATGAACGGGAGACGATAAATATTATTTCAAATACCTTTAATGACGATAGTCAAAATATTGTAAGCCCGAAAAACTGCACTTTTAATCCACTGGAAAAATTAATGGAAGCCATTGAAAAGAACGAAAAACTTTACGAGAAATTATTAGAAAGTGAGCGGGAGAAGGTGGCACTGCTGGAGAGGATGTTGGAGAAGCGGTGATATCCGACGTTGGTATAGAGGTGTACCTGAAGGTTGGATATATCTATTAAACTGACTCATTTCATCAATTTAAAAATTATAATGATGGGGATTAAACCGGGTCCAAAAAGAATAGCCAAATCAACTCAGAAACCCGACAGGCGGCAACGGGATAATAAGGAAACGCCAAAAAATAATCCGACCTTAAAACCACACAAACATAAAAAGGGTGATTAGGTATCACCTCCGTATTGTTCATTAATGGTTTGGATATTTTATGTTTCTGACTGATCGGGATATCGTAAAGCATTGATTTAATTAACAGGTTTAAGAAAGCTTGTTTTCGTTTGACAAATGTTCATGCTCATGGATTGGTATAAGAATGCACAGAAACTGAAGAATGAGCTTCTCGCCGAGTGGGAAGTTCTGCTAAATGAAAATGGCAATGAAAATAAATACCAATCGTTTCTTTCAAATTATGCGGGTCTATTCTTAGGAAATGAAAATTGTCATTTGGCAATATCCAAATTAAAACTAGGGAGCGAACTTGAAACCGACTTTGTAACCCTCACAGATGGTTTTAGTAATGGCAATGTTTTCGAATTTATTGAACTGAAACAACCCAATACCAAATTGTTTACAAAGAATGGGACACCTACCGCTGATTTTAATAGAGCAATTCAACAAATCCGCGATTGGAAAAGATGGCTTATAGAAAATAAAAACTGGATGTGAAAACACCTGCCCACTACAAGTACCAGGGTAATAACTGATAGCAATATCAAATTTAAAATAGTTATTGGCGGGCGCCTGGATAACATCTATGAAATTGATAAGAGAAATCAAATATCAGAAGAGATTAAAGCGGAGATACGTTCTTTTGATTATTTGACTGACAAAGTAAAAAGCAGAATTATATATCCCTCAACCTGGCTTTCTGCAGATGTAGATTATTTAAGTGACCAACTTGCCAATCCATTCTTTGCAGCAATGACCGATTCCGAATGGAAAAAGTTTTGCAATTCAAAACAACTACGGAGCTTTCAATTTTATAGTCACCATTGTGAAGAGGTGCTAAGAAGGAGGAGGTTTCATCAATCAATTATAAAGGCGCTTAAAATATGAACCAGACTAAACGTATCATTGACTATTTAAAAATGGAAACCAATTATGCCATCCTCTTAACCGGAGAATATGGTATAGGAAAAACTCATTACATTATACATGAGTTGATGCCTGAAATTGAAAAGGTCGCTTTGCCAAAAGATGAAAACAGAAAGTTTAAGCCAGTCCATATTTCCCTTTTTGGTTTAAAGGATATAAATGAAATTTACTCAGCTATTTTTCTTGCATTATACCCCGTGCTTAATAACAGATCTATAAAAATAGGTAGCGGTGTACTAAAAGCATTTTTAAGAGGCGCAGTACAATTTAGTGGATTAAGCGATATAGATAAATATTTTGAAGATATAAACCTGAAACCTAAAGATTTTACAAAGTATGATGAAATAGTTATCTGCTTTGATGATCTTGATCGAAAGAGCAAAAACCTGGATTTATCAGAGGTTTTTGGTTTAGTAAACTCCATGGTAGAAAATGAAGGAGCAAAAATAATTATTGTAGCAAATGAAATTGATGATGTAAAGAAAGAAGACACATATAATGCCATAAAGGAAAAAGTCATTGGTAGTGAGATTAAATTTTCTGCGAATGTTGACCAGGTTTTTGATAACATAATAAATGAACGGTATAAAGCCGGCCATAGTTTATATTTCAAGTTGATTGGAAAGCATAAACAATTAATCTTAAATAGCCTGCGGCATAGACACAACAATTTACGCAGTTTGATTTTCTTCTTTGAACATTTCAAGATCATCTTCGGCATTGTCGAAATGCATTTTCAACAAGAAAAAGAAACTACTGGCAAAGAGCAAAAGCATTTTGAAATACTTTACTTTACCCTCGTTATATGTCTTGAATACAAGAGCCAATTGTTAACCGAACAAGCTATTGAGGCGATTAAAGACTATTCAAAAAAGTATTTTTCTGAATGGGAGCAAAAATTATGGAATAGTTTACCGGCTCGATCAGTAAAAACGAAAATAGAGGAAAGCACTAAATCTTTTGATATTGAATTATTTGTTAACAACTATTATCCAGAAAAAAAATGCTTTTTTTTCCAATCTGTTGTAAACTTCATTACAGGAAAAAGCTCCTTTGATATTGAAATGTTCAAGACCGAAATGGAAACTCTTTTCCCTCTGGATAAAAAGCCTACAAGACAAGAGGTGCTTCTATCTAAACTGGATTACAATGAATTTTTTAAACTTACAGATGAGGAATATAAAATACTTACTGAGGAAATGTTGGAAATTGTGAATGAAGGAGGCTTTGAGTTAACTCAATATCCGCTAATTTTCGATTTGGCAACCAGGCTTGACAATATACTTCAATATGATCTTTCAGACCTTAAAGAAAGATTTAAGAAAGGAATAACCAAAGGTAAATCACATTATACTTACCCTAATCATATCCGTTATCCTAACTCTGACAGTGCCAATAATAGTGCAATAAAGGAAATAGTAACCCATTGCGAAAACATTGATAAGGAACTACATGCCTTCAGCCGAAAAAAAGAAATTGACGACGCCTTTGAGTATATGAAGTGCAATTTTGATGGATTTTTAGATAGACTTTACAATGAGCAGACTCTGGCTCAAAAACCTATTTGGTTTCTTTTCCCTTTTGAAGAAACTGTTTCAGTTATAGAATCTCTTACAGCACAGCAATTATGGGAGCTACGTTATCATTATGGAGAGCGGTACGTAAAAAATATTAGCAGTGAGCTAATAGAAGAAAAGCAATTTATATTAAAACTCATAGAACACTTAACTACAACGACCTTAAACATAGAAGAAAATACTCTTCGGAGAGCTGCATTTACTCAATTGATTGATTCATTAAAAAAAGCACTGCAAAATTTCCCTAAAGAGTAATTTTGCGGTGCTTTTTTTGCTACAATAAAGCGATGCTTGTTTTAATAGCTAAGCTTCTAATGATAATATCACTTTTTCTTTGTTTAAATTGTGCAACCTATGCAGAGCTGCTCTGTAAGGAAAAATGATTAAAGCCAAAATTACAAGCGATACAATGTTTGAACAAACCTTTAAAAATATAGACGATATCCTGCATAAGGATGCCGGATGCGGCAGTGAGCTTGACTATGTGGAACAGACTTCATGGATTTTATTTCTGAAATATCTGGATGACCTGGAGCTGGACAGGGCTACGGCGGCTGAGCTGACCGGAAAAGCGTATGAGCCCATTATCGAAAAGAAATTCAGATGGGCAACCTGGGCCGCGCCCAAACTGGAAAGCGGAAAAATAGATCACAATGCGCTGACCGGTGACGACCTGACTGATTTTGTAAACAATTCGCTCTTCCCTTATTTGAAGAGTTTTAAACTTTCGGCGCAAAGTGCCGATACCATCGAATATAAGATAGGCGAAATATTCAGTGAGCTGAAGAACCGACTGCAAAGTGGATACAATCTGCGGGAGGTGATTAATCTGATAGATCAGCTCAGGTTTCGTACGCATGGCGAAAAGCATGAGATGAGCCACCTGTATGAGGATAAGATTAAGAACATGGGCAATGCCGGACGTAACGGTGGCGAGTACTACACCCCACGGCCACTGATAACAACCATCGTAAAGGTAGTAGCGCCGAAAATCGGTGATAAAATTTATGACGGCGCCTGTGGTTCTGCGGGCTTTTTATGTGAGGCATTCAATTATTTGAAATCCGGCAAATCGCTTTCTACCAAAGAAACAGAGATTCTTCAAAAACGTAGCTTTTACGGAAAGGAGAAAAAGTCGCTGGCCTACATCATCGGTATCATGAATATGATTCTGCATGGAGTAGAAGCGCCCAATATCATACACACCAACACGCTGGCCGAAAATCTGGCTGACATACAGGAAAAGGATCGTTACGATGTAGTGTTAGCCAATCCGCCGTTTGGTGGCAAGGAACGGGCAGAGGTGCAACAAAACTTTCCGATAAAGACTGGAGAGACCGCATCCTTATTCCTCCAGCATTTTATTAAAATTCTAAAAGCTGGCGGAAAGGCGGGTGTGGTCATTAAAAATACTTTTTTGAGTAATACAGACAATGCCACGGTGGCCATCAGAAAGACTTTGCTCGAAAGCTGCAACCTGCATACGGTTCTGGATTTACCCGGCGGTACCTTTACCGGTGCGGGAGTAAAGACCGTGGTGCTGTTTTTTGAAAAAGGCAAACCCACCCAAAAGGTTTGGTTTTATCAGTTAAATCTTGACCGTAATCTGGGTAAGACGAATCCGCTGAATGAAGGGGATTTGGAAGAGTTTGTACGTCTTCAACAAACGAAGGCGGATAGTGAAAATTCATGGACGGTTGAGATGAAAGATGTGGATAAAACTACCTGGGATTTGAGCGTAAAAAATCCGAATAACCAAGATGTTACTTGGTTACGTTCACCACACGAGATTTTGGAAGAAATGAAAGCATTGGATGAAGAAGCCGAAAATGTCCGAACCTTGATTAGTAGGATTATTGGATTGCCTGATTAATTTATTATTGATGAAAGAACAAGAACTTACACATAAAATAATTGGAGCGGCTATGGAAGTGCACAAGCATTTAGGTAATGGTTTTCAGGAAGTAGTTTATCAAAGAGCATTAGCAATAGAGATGCAAATGCAGAATATCAATTTCATCAGAGAGCAAGAGATGCCTTTGCAATATAAAGGCTATGATGTTGGAACAAGGCGGGTTGATTTTTTTGTTGAAGACAAAATAATGGTAGAAATAAAAGCCATTATCAATTTAGAAGATGTGCATTTGGCACAGGCAATGAACTATGTAGAAGCATATAATTTAGAAATCGGACTTTTAATAAACTTTGGGGGGATGAGTCTGCAATTTAAAAGAGTTCATAACAATAATAAATCCAGGTCTTGAACCATCATTTTAACGGATTAAGAGATTACCATGATTGACGACAAAGCAAAACATAAAAAATCAAACCATCGGGCTAATCACATAAATCACGGTTCAGACCATGTGATGCAAGGTTGGGAAATAAAGAAGTTGGGAGAGGTTGCTGAAATCCTGAATGGGGGAACGCCGAAAACAAATATTGCAGAATATTGGGATGGAGATATTCAATGGATTACTCCTGCAGATTTAGGAAAACTGGCAGAACCATTGGTATCAAATACTCCAAGAAAAATTTCAAGTTTAGGTTTAGAAAAATCATCTGCTAAATTATTTCGTGAAAATTCAGTAATACTTTCAACAAGTGCGCCAATTGGACATTTAGCAATTAATGAAGTGCCAATGAGCACCAATCAAGGATGTCGGGGAATTGTCCCGAACAAAAAACTTGATACATGGTATCTATATTATTTTCTTAAAAAGAATGTCGAGCTACTTAATAGTTTAGGAACAGGTGCAACTTTTAAAGAGCTTTCAACAAAAGCACTTGCAGGAGTTGAGATCCCCATCCCGCCCCTCCCTGAACAACAACGCATCGTTTCCATAATAGACGAATGCTTTGCGGCTATTGATAAAGCAAAGGTCAATGCGGAGCAAAATCTTAAGAATGTGAAGGAGCTGTTTGAGAGTTATTTACAGAGGCTGTTTGAGAAGGGGAACTGGGAAACGAAAACATTAAATCAGATTTCAGAAAATCTCGATAGCAAAAGAGTCCCGATTACAAAAAACAAAAGAAAAAGGGGAGAAGTACCTTATTACGGTGCATCAGGTATTGTTGATTATGTAGCTGGCTACCTTTTTGATGAAAATTTACTTTGTATTTCAGAAGATGGTGCAAATCTTTTAGCAAGAACTTATCCGATAGCCTTTTCAATTTCAGGAAAAACTTGGGTAAATAATCACGCACACGTTTTGAGATTTCTAAATATCATAACTCAAAAATTTGTTGAAGTTTACATCAACTCAATTAGAATTGATGATTATGTAAGCGGTATGGCACAGCCAAAATTAAATCAGGCAATGTTGAACAAAATTCCTATTCCAATACCTTCAATTGGAGAACAACAGACCATTGTACACCAATTAGATGCTCTTCGAGCCGAAACATGCAAGTTGGAAGCAATTTATCAAGATAAAATCAATAATTTAGAGGAATTAAAAAAATCTATTCTGCGCAAAGCGTTTAATGGGGAGCTAAAAACCGAAAAAGCAATTGAAGTATGAACGGGGATGAAACAAACATATTAAATGAACCATCTGGAGAATGGGTGGTCCCTGGACTGAAAAGAAGCTTGAGGCTTTTTCAAAATATGTTTGGTCTTACCTCACCATAATGAAGAAATTCCCTTACTGGAAAACAATTTACTTTGATGGGTTTGCGGGAAGCGGCACACGAGAAAAGGAAATTAATTCAGAGCTTATGAAACAGCTCAAAATAACGCAGGACGAAATAAGAACATACAAAGGGGCAGCCGAAAGGGTATTAGGTTTAGAGGAATTGGGCTTCGATTTTTATTATTTCATCGACAAAAAAGATAGTTCACTTAACAAATTGAAGACGAAGCTGGACGAAAAATTTAAAGACAAAACGATTGTCTACAGGTCGGGGGATGCAAACCAACAAATATCTGAACTTGCAAAAGCCCTGCGAACAAAAAATTATGCTGCGTTGGTCTTTCTGGATCCATTTGGGATGCAAATAGATAGGAACTCCATTGCAGAACTAAAAAGCACCCGTTCTGATGTATGGATATTAGTTCCAACTGGTGTCATTGTAAATCGTCTGCTTGATAGAGCCGGGAAATTGGTATTTAGCGAGAAACTTGAATCATTTTTTGGTTTATTTTGGTTTACCGATTGAAGAAATAAAAGCTCATTTTTACCAGGAAAGGAAAATACTAACACTTTTTGGAGAAGAAGAATTCATCACGAAGGTTTCACAACCGATTGAAAAGATCGCAAAATTATACGCAGAACGCATGAAAACCATTTGGGAACACGTAACTGATGACCCTTTGGTTTTAACGAACCGGAACGGTGTGCCTATTTTTCATTTTGTTTTTGCATCAAATAATCAGACAGCAAAAAAAATTGCTAAACAAATTATCCTAAACATTTAACCCATGGCACAATCAACCATAGAATGGACAGAAATGACCTGGAACCCAATAACGGGTTGTGATAAGGTTTCGGCAGGCTGTAAGTTTTGTTATGCAGAAGTGATGACAAAGCGGTTGAAGGCAATGGGCATCGATAAATATGCCAATGGTTTTGAGTTAACGATTCACGAAGATGAACTGCGAACGCCGTACACCTGGAAAAAGCCAAGGATGATTTTTGTCAACTCAATGAGCGACTTATTTCACAAAGACGTGCCTGTTGAATTTATTCAAAAAGTATTTAGGGTAATGAAGGAAAACCCCCAACACGTCTTTCAAATTCTAACTAAGAGGGCAGATGTTCTTTTATATTATGACAAAGAAGGATTTTTGGATTGGACACACAATATTTGGATGGGAGTTTCAGTAGAAAACAAAACTTTTATTAATCGAATCGATTTATTACGCCAAACGAATGCCAGGACAAAATTCTTAAGTTGCGAACCGCTAATCGGTGCTTTGCCCGAAATGAATTTAAAAGGAATTGACTGGGTAATCGTAGGGGGTGAAAGCGGTCGTAAACCTCGCCCAATGAAAAAAGAATGGGTAATGGATATAAAAGAGCAATGCAAAAAATCAGAAGTTTCGTTTTTCTTTAAGCAATGGGGCGGTACGAATAAAAAGAAAACAGGCAATTTGCTTAATGGCAAAAAATACCTGGAAATGCCAGAAAAAGCAGGAGCTAAATGAACGAAGCAGAAACACAAAAGTTGGAAGCGGTGTATCAAAAGAAAATCAATAATTTAGAGGAATTAAGAAAATCTATTCTGCAAAAAGCGTTTAATGGAGAGCTTTGAATGAAGAAAATAATCTTATAAAGTAAACAGCAATGATTCAGAGTGAAAACAAATTAGAACGCCACTTTGCATTTATTAAAAAAAGTAAATTTGATTCCTTAGCTAAGCAGTGGAAAGAAGAAGAACCGTGGAAGATCCGTTCGCAGGAAATTGCAATGAGAATATTAGACTGGCTTGAAGAGAACGAAATAAACCAGACGGAGTTTGCCCAATTGATTGGGGATGAAAAAACGGCGATTAACTGGCTGACGGGCACAGAAAATTTCACTTTAGAAAACATTGCTAAGCTTGAAGAGGCGATGGGGAGAAAATTGGTGATTATTATATAAAACTATTGAATTAATTACCCTGCTCAATTGGATTAAGCCAATTTTTTCAAGAAGGTTGAGATGAATCTACGGAAATTAACGGAGCCTCTAAATAATTGTCTTATGATGAAATTGACTGATGAAAATTATCTTCTACCCGAAATTGAAGCGTTAAGTTCATTTGATGTACTTGATCACGGTACGACTAAGCCGCTGGCGGTTTGGGGCGGTGATAAGGCAACCGGTAGCATTTAAATCCTGATCATACAGACGAGGTTGATTTGTTTGCTCGTATTGATACCGCCTTTTGGCGTAAGGCCTACGAAACGATGCCGCAGGTTTGGAAAAACGATCAGATTATGGAAATAGAGCCATATTTGACATCAATTGTCATAAATCGTTCTTATTTTGCAGAGTCCTTGAATAAAACATTTTCCGTATGAAAAAGTATCAGTATCAAATAATAAGATATATGCACGACCATT
>JBIQMB010000093.1:0-9157 GCA_044463745.1 Chitinophagaceae bacterium
GGCACCGGCAGCAACTATTTCAGCCGCATTATCCGGCGACACACCACCGTCAACCTCTATCAGGGTAGATGCGTCATGGTCTGCAATCAATTTTTTTAGCTCACGGATTTTATCCAAAGAATGCGAAATAAATGACTGTCCGCCAAAACCCGGATTCACACTCATCAGGCAAACGAGGTCTATATCCATGATCACATCCCTGAGAAAGGATACGGGCGTATGTGGATTAATGGCTACACCTGCTTTCATACCCAGATTGTGAATTTGTTGAAGATTGCGATGAAGGTGTGGACAGGCTTCGTAATGAACGGTCAAGCCATCTGCACCGGCTTCTTTAAATTCTTCGGCATATTTTTCCGGCTCCAGGATCATCAGATGAACATCAAAGAATTTTTTCGTAGTCTTTCTCATTTGCTTGATAATCGACATGCCAAAGCTGATGTTGGGAACAAACCGTCCATCCATTACATCCAGATGAAAATAATCTGCTTCGCTTTCATCCAGCATTTTGCAGTTTTGATCCAAATTTAAAAAGTCAGCCGCTAACAAAGATGGGGCGATCAGAGCCATAATAATTTATTTAGATTTTTTTGTCAAACGATCGAGAGCCTCTCTGGCTTCGGTATAATTTTTATCGTACAGCAATGCATTCTGATAACTTTGAATGGCACTGTCGGTGTAATTTAGTTTTTCATAATTTCTGCCAAGCCAGTAGTATCCCTCATCAAAAGCATTTTGTAAGGTTACCGCTCTCCTCAATACAGTTACTGCTGTCTTGTATTTTTTCAGGTCGTACAACGCGATCGCTTTTTCGCGGTATGCATACATGTAGGTGTAATTAAGCGCTATTGCACTATCGAGGGCAGGGATGGCATTCTGCGGTTCTCTTTTATAATTGTAATATAATCCCTTGATGAAATAAGCATCATCTTTATAATTGTTAGGCTCAGGCTGATCGAGCAATGCGTCGCTAATAATGAGCGCTGTGTCATTTGCCTGTTCGGCATAAACGGTGGCCAAAGCCACATAATAATCGGGCAGCGGGTAAATGGTTATCGCCTTTTGCAATGAATGAATTGTGCCCGATGTGTCTCCCATTTCATAATGAAGCGTAGCCATGATATTCCATAAGTATGCATTGCCGGTATCGCGATCAATCTGCCGCTGGGTCACGGTAATTGCTGAGTCGTAGTTTCCGTTATTCCGGTATGCCTCTATCAGATCCTGGTGCAGCAACAAAGAGTCGGGATACTTCGCCGCTTCCTGTTGTAAGTGTGCCAGATCGTGCGAATGTTCAGTTTCAGCTTCCTCTTGTTTTTCAGTTTGATTCTGACAAGAAAGAAATAAAAAAAGCGTAATCAATAATGTCAGTCTGATTGTTACCTGCATTTGGCAAATTTAGTTAACTCCCGAAAGATAAAAAGTTTTATAATGACCGGAGGCGTGATATTCCAAAATTCTCTTTTTACAAGTTGTTGTATTTAAAAAATGGTTTCAATCATTGGGTTTTATTTTATGAACTGAGAATTTTTACACATCTGTGACCAACCAAAATTTTGCAAACGGATTTTCAGGTTACATTTGATGCTTCAATTCAAATAAACTGAAAAAATGAATATTGTAAAGATTCTTACGGTTGTTTCTGTATTGTTATCACCCTGGTTTTTCAGCGATTCTACCGGTATTATGCCGCATACTTCGCAGGATACCATTTCGTACCCGGATGAAGTGCATTTCAAAAATCTCAGACAGTTAACCTTTGGCGGAGATAATGCCGAAGCCTATTTCAGTTATGATGGAAAGTATATCGTTTATCAACGCACGGATCCAAAGAACGGAATCATGTGCGATCAGATCTGGATGGCCAAAATTCCGGCTCCGGGCGAAACATTTAAACCCAAACTGATAAGCACGGGAACGGGCCGCACTACCTGCGCATACTTTTTTCCCGATGGAAAACATATCATCTACGCCAGTACGCATCTGGGGTCAAGCGAATGTCCGCCTGTGCCTGATAAGGAAAAGATGAAGCGGTATATATGGCCGATATATGCAGATTACGATTTGTTCGTAGCAGATACCAATGGCGTCATTGTGAAGCAGCTCACCAACAATCCGGGCTATGATGCCGAAGCTACCATTTCGCCCAAAGGAGATAAGATTGTTTTTACATCAACACGAAACGGCGATCTCGATTTATATACGATGAACCTGGATGGGAGTGATGTAAAGCAAATTACGCATGAGCTGGGATATGATGGAGGAGCATGGTTTAGTCCGGATGGAAGTAAAATTTTATGGAGAGCCAGCAGACCGAAAACCGAAGCTGAGAAAAAAGATTACAAAGAACTTTTGGCGCAAGGGCTGGTAGCACCTACCAATATGGAAGTCTGGATTGCCAATGTGGATGGCAGCGATGCTCGGCAGATAACCAATCGTGGACAGGCCAATTGGGCTCCTAATTTTATGCCTGATGGTAAGCATGTAATTTTTTGCAGCAATGCGGATTATCCGAGAGGTTACCCGTTTAATATGTACACCATGGATATTAATGGAAATGGAATCAAAAAAATAAGTCACGATAAAACGTTTGATGCATTTCCGATGTTTAGTCCGGATGGTAAAAAGATCATTTTCAGCAGCAACCGGAATAATGGAGGTACACATGATACCAATATTTTTATAGCGGATTGGCAGTAAACATCCGGGTTCTTTTATGGTTGGATAATTATGTATAGCGAGAGACCGCATCGTTCCGGCCTGCCCACTAAGCATATATTCTCGGATGGGAATGCCAAACCGATCGGTATCTTACTTTACCCCTGGTCAGGTTTTATTCTCACTTTTGGAAAGCTTAGAAAAAGGGATTTTTCTGTGGAGCAGAGTTTTAGCCGGAAAAAAGGGCCAGCAGATAAGAACCTGTATTCCCGCTGCGTTGCACATTTTTTTTAATCTCACTTCTCTAATCGGTAAGTTTGTCGAATGAAAGCGTATATAAATGCAAGAATTTTCACCGGTGAAAAGTTTTTGAAAGACCGTGTTTTATTGTCCGATAAAGGGCTGATTGTTGATATTGTTGGTGAAGCGCCGGAAGGCGTGGAAAGGATTGATTGTGGCAATGGAATTCTTTCTGCCGGCATGATTGATTTGCAGATATACGGTGGAGGAGGATATCTTTTTTCTGCTGAATTGACCGGCGAATCGTTAATGACAATAGCTGATGACCTGGTAAGAAAAGGAACAACGGGATTCTATATTACCCTTGCTACGAATAGTTTCGGAGTTTTCAGACAAGCCGTAGAAATTGTAAAAAGCAATCCGCATCCGGCTATTATGGGTGTGCATCTGGAAGGACCGTATATCAATCCGGTTAAAAAAGGTGCGCATCTGGAGCAATACATAAAAAAGACAGAGGCCGGTGAATTAAAAGAATTTCTGGATTTTGCTTCCGGAACGGTTAAGATGATGACCGTAGCTCCCGAGCAATGTAATAAGGATTCACTGGATCTGTTATTAGATAAAGGGGTTCTTCTTTCTGCCGGACATAGCAATGCTACTTTTGATCAGGCCAACGAAGGATTTCGTAATGGCGTCCGAACCGCTACCCATTTATTTAATGCAATGTCGCCTTTTCATCATCGCGATCCCGGATTGCCCGGCGCTATCTTTCGATCGGATCATGTAAAAGCCAGCATAATCCCTGATGGAATTCATGTTAATTATGAAGTGGTAAAAATAGCCAAACAGTTAATGGGCGATCGACTGTTTTACATAACGGATGCGGTTGAAGAGGTGCGGAAAGGAGAGTACATCCACATCCGTCAAAAAGATCATTTCAGTTTGCCCGACGGAACCCTGTCCGGATCGGCCCTGACCATGCCGCTGGCGGTAAAAAACGGTGTGGAAAAAGCCAGCTTTTCTATCGAAGAGTCGTTGCGAATGGCTACAGTATATCCTGCTAAACTTGCCGGATTGACTGATGTTGGTTGGATAAAAAAAGGGTATAAATCTAACCTTGTATGTCTGGATGAAAACTTTGAACCGGTGTTTACAGTCTTGGGCGAGGAAATGATTAAAGCAAAAGAAGGGTAAAGTCAGGTAGCTTTTTTCACTTCGTTTAAATCCGGTAAACTGGCAAATTATCACGCAGATAAGAGCAATCTTTTTATCCAAATTATTTTTAAAACATGGTTTTAAATTAAACAGATGAAATCAACATTCCTGTTTTTCTTTTGCTTTTTATTTTCCGTTGCCGTGGCCCAGAATAATTTTGTTTGGTCGCATGGTGGTATTATTCGCGGTGACTCCTCAATGAAAAAAATTGCCCTCATTTTTTCTGCGGATGAATTTGGCGATGGAGCCGAAACCATTCGTCAATCGCTTCAAGAAAACGATGTTCATGCATCTTTCTTTTTCACTGGTAAATTTTTTAAGCATCCTTTTTACAAGAAAATCACAAAACAATTATTAAAGGACGGCAACTATGTCGGGTCCCATTCTTACGGTCATCTGCTTTATTGCGACTGGGTTAAACGTGACAGCCTGCTCGTGAGCAAAAAAGAATTTATGCAGGATATGAAAGAGTCTTACAAATTGCTAAATCGGTTTGGTGTAAATAAAAACCGCGCGCATTTTTTCCTGCCACCTTATGAATGGTATAATGATAGCATTTCGGTTTGGACAAAAGAATTTGGTTTGCAATTGATCAATTTTACCCCGGGCACATATAGCAATGCCGATTACACGACCCCGGATATGGGAAACCGTTATTTATCCACCGATACAATTTACAATCGAATCATGCGATACGAGTCTGAAAAATCCGGGGGATTAAATGGTTTCATCTTGTTGCTACATGCAGGTACGGATCCCAAACGCGTGGATAAATTTTATTTTAAGCTTGACAGCCTGATTCGTGAACTCAAATTAAAAGGATATTCCTTTGTGAGGGTAGACGAATTATTAAAGAATTGAATCATCGGGGAATTAACCGTATTGTTAAACTTGACGTTTCGGTCGGCATCGGACTAATCCGGTTAACGATTGCCTTTTTTAAATTCAATAATTTTGCAGCATGAAAAAGGTAGTTGTTGGTTTATCGGGTGGGGTCGATTCCAGCGTAACGGCATATCTTCTTAAAGAACAAGGATATGAGGTGATAGGAATGTTTATGAGAAACTGGCACAATGAAGCGGTTACATTAAACAATGAGTGCCCCTGGGTGGAAGATTCCAACGATGCCCTGGCCGTCGCAGAACATCTCGGCATTCCTTTTTTACCATCGATTTAAGTAAAGAATATAAGGATAGGATAGTGGATTATATGTTTTCCGAGTATCAGAAAGGGAGAACACCCAATCCGGATGTATTATGCAATCGTGAAATAAAATTTGATGTTTTTTTAAAGCATGCTTTGCACCTGGGGGCAGACTTTGTAGCCACCGGTCACTATTGTCGAAAGACGACAGATGAAAGCGGTTTACATCATTTGCTTGCCGGAAAAGACCCGACCAAAGATCAGTCTTATTTTCTTTGTCAGTTGAATCAGGAGCAATTATCCAGGGCACTTTTTCCGATAGGCGAGCTCCTTAAATCGGAGGTCAGGGATATAGCCCGCCAGGCGGGATTATCTACTGCTGAAAAGAAGGATTCGCAGGGATTGTGCTTTATTGGAAAGGTAAGTCTGCCTGTTTTTTTGCAACAGCAATTGGAGCCAAAACACGGCGACATAATTGAGATTGAACCTGGTTTGCAAAGATTACAAGCCTATCATGAATTGCCGGTAACGGTAGAAAATGTAGAGCGTTTGGCCACTCCTTTTACCTTTGAAAAAGATGAGGGAATAAAAGTCGGTGAGCATGAAGGTGCGCATTTTTATACGGTCGGCCAGCGCAAGGGGCTGCATATTGGCGGACGTCCTAATCCTTCATTTGTACTGAAGATTGATACGGAAAACAATCTTGTTTTCTCAGGACAAACCGAAGGCCATCCCGGTCTCAATAGGTCGGCTTTGAAAATACACGCTGATGAAGTTCATTATGTTAATCCGAACTATGCTTTGCCGGTCGGCGGATCATATGAAATGGATGTCAGAATTCGCTATCGTCAGCCCTTGCAGAGAGCAGTGATCCTTCGGAAAGAAGATGGAGTTTATATTCTTTTTAAAAATCCGCAAAGAGGTATTACGCCAGGGCAATTTGCTGTCTGGTATGATGGAGACGATCTGGTCGGGTCGGGGGTTATATCGTGAGGTTTTCTTCTTATGCATTTTGAAGACACCTCACGCTAAGATCGCGGTTAGGCCGCATTGAGAGCTTGAGTACTTGAACTATTGCGGGGACACGTAGCTCCAGCTCCGTGCTTTAAAGACAGAGCTGGAGCTCTGTTCTCCCAGGAGAAACGCATTGTATCCAAAAAATCCTCGATACGGACAGCCGAGCCGATTGGTAATAAAACCCGTACTTCACGCTAAGCGTTGCACTGTGCGTGAGCAAGCGGCAAGACCGGTGATAATCCCATTTGCGCAAGACTGGCGCAGGTCTTCCGACCTGTGTCTAACCGTTACTAAAACAATGAAATAAAGTTCGGTCTTCACGCTAAGCGGTGTCATTGCGGGTGAGCAAGCGGCCAGACCGGTGATAATCCCATTTGCCTAAAAACTGGCGCAGGTCTCCCGACCTGTGACTTACCGTTACTTAATGGAATCCGGCCCTCACACTAAGCGGTGTCATTGCGGGTGAGCAAGCGGCCAGACCGGTAACGCTGTATGTTAATCCGTCAGGCGGACTGGAGCCGACCGACGGAGCTACATCCGGTCTTCACGCTAAGCGGCTGCAATGTGCGTGGGCAAGCGGCAAGACCGGTATAACAAAGTTTGAAAGGTCACAAACTCGATGCTTGGGACTGAAAGTTAAAAATCTTAGCCATATTCTGGCCGGCTACAAACCGTCATTTTAAAGATTCAAGTGGCCCACTGCGTTGGAACACTAGAACCAGAGAAATTATCACCACCAAACACCCATTAACAAAATTTTGATTTATTAATCCCTTCTTTTATATTTGCGCTTATCCTGACAACAAAACGTCGTTTTTCCTATATCCTTTTCTAAGAATATCCATTTACCGCCCTCTTAAGAACCGGAACCTGTTTCCTATACCCCCCTCTGTGAATACATCATAAAAGTTTTTTCATTCACAAAAATGAAACCATGAGGAAATTGTACACTATTCATCAAGGCGGCAACCACATTCTTTTTCGCCTTTTTTCCATATTATTTTTTTTGATTTCGACTTTGTTAGTGAGCAAAGCAGTATTGGGTCAACCAATTGCACAAAGAGGTACTGTCACTACAGCTTCTTCCACTACTGGTAATACTTTCACCATTAACAAGCCTACCGGAGTGGTAGCAGGCGATCTAATGATTGCAATTATATCAAAAAATGCCAACTCGAACAACTCATCTCTTACCGGGTGGTCTGTAGTTTCAGGAAATCGTCAGGGCGTGGGAACCAGATATACCACTGTACTTTACCGCGTGGTTGATGGAACAGAAGGTGCTGATTTCACTTTTAATAAGGGTTCCGCCAATGCTAATACTGCTGGAGCAATAATGGCGTTTTCAGGGGTCGATCCTACTAATCCAATTGATGTATTTGGTACGTTTAACGGAAGCTCCGGAACGTCTGCATTAGCGTATGGAATAACAACAAATACAAATGGGGCGGGAGTACTCTTTTTGGGTGGATCTGGAAATGTATCTAATTGGAAAGATTGGTCAGGAACTAATCCAACATTCAATGAATTGCTCGATTATAGTAATGGAACAGTTAGTGTTGCTGCAGCTGGAGGTATTATGACAACTTCTGGGAATACCGGCAATAGGAATGTCACTTTGCCAAACAATTATTATTATGCTGTAATGCTTTTAGCTTTAAAACCTAAACCTCAAGCCTCTACGTTAACCTCAATCAATATTCCTACTACCTCCATTGTTTACGGGACTGCATCCACTACTTTTACAGCAACGGTCAATCCCAACCCTGGGGGTGGAACAGTGCAATTTATTGTAGATGGAACTGTGAACGCTGGTACAGCTACCGTGGATGCAGGTACAGGGATAGCTACTTTGACTACTTTCAATCCCTCTACCTTAAACGCGGGAAACCATTCAGTGGTAGCTACTTTTAATGGTACTGGAGCATTCTCTTCAAGCACATCCTCAGGCACAACACTAACAATAACTCAGAAACCTATTAGTATTACAGGCATTGTTGCCAATAATAAAATTTATGACGGCAACACTTCTGCAACCTTTACGGGAATAACTTCTTCAGGAATCATTAATGGAGATGTTGTAACCTACACTGCTTCCGGATCATTTGCCGACAAAAACGCAGGGATTAACAAACAAGTAAATATCACAGGAGTCACGCTGGGTGGCGCCGGCTCAGGCAATTATTCCGTGTCTACATTTCCGGCCACAGCTACTGCAAATATTACACCGAAGCAGTTAACAGCTAATTCTACTATTGCATCAAAAATATATGATGCAACCACCACGCCGGGCACCATTACGCTGGGTGCAATTACAGGTCTGGTTGGAAGTGAGGCGCTAATAATAACTCCATCAACGCCAAATTATACAGGCGCAAATGTTGGA
The DNA here is from genome assembly GCA_044463745.1 of Chitinophagaceae bacterium. Taxonomy (GTDB): domain Bacteria; phylum Bacteroidota; class Bacteroidia; order Chitinophagales; family Chitinophagaceae; genus Ginsengibacter. The sequence goes on from JBIQMB010000093.1 coordinate 8,660, forward strand.
AATTATCCGTCCATTATTTCTTATTCACTTGCTGATGGTACCAATGGCGGCCTGGCCTCAAACTATTCGATGGCTGATTTATCCGCAATAGGAACTATTTTGCCACGGCCCATAACTGTTATGGCTTCCGACAATACAAAAGCATATGATGGTACGGTAAATGCAACATCTACACCTACATTAACCTCAGGTAGCTTAGCGGGAACTGATGCATTTAGTACATTGTCAGAAGTCTACGATGATAAGAATGCCGGTATCGGCAAAACCCTTATTCCGACGGCAACCATAAATGACGGGAACGGAGGCCAGAACTATACGGTTACCTTAGTAAATAACACCAATGGTGAAATTATAAAGCAGCCTTTAACTGTAACCGCCGAAACGAATACGAAAACCTATGACGGAGATGTCAACGCATCTGCTATTCCTTCCGTAACTGGCACTATATACCCTGGCGACACTCCAAACTTTATTGAAACTTATGATAACAAAAACGTA